>NZ_QWFC01000053.1:0-32467 GCF_003576265.1 Pseudomonas sp. 91RF | reverse complement strand
GGTTGATTTCGATTTGTGCGGCGGGGGGGCAGGGTGTGACGGCCATCATCGAGCGCTGAAAGAACAGGAGTTCCCTCTCCCAAAGGGAGAGGGAATTTCAAAGGTTACTCAGGTACGAAACCTGCGCACCAACCCATCCAGCTCATTCGACAACCCCGCCAGACTCTGCGAATCCAGCCTTGCCGAATTGGCCAGTTCCGCCACCAGTTGTGCATCACCATGAATCTGGCTGATGTGCCGATTAATGTCCTCGGCCACCTGATGCTGCTCTTCCGCCGCCGTGGCGATCTGGGTGTTCATGTCGCGAATCACATCCACCGATTCACGGATCTGACCAAAGCTTTCCCGCGCCTCACCGATGCGCGCCACCGATTGCTGCGACACATCGAGGCTGGCACGCATCTGCTGGGTCACGGCGCTGGTGCGCTTGGCGAGGTTGCCCAGCAGCCCGTCGATTTCCGCCGTCGAATCCGCCGTGCGTTTGGCCAGCGCACGAACCTCATCGGCCACCACCGCAAAACCACGCCCTTGCTCACCGGCCCGCGCCGCCTCGATGGCGGCGTTGAGCGCCAGCAGGTTGGTCTGTTCGGCGATGGAGCGGATGGTGCCGAGGATCGACTGGATGTCGTTGCTGTCGCGTTCCAGTTGCTGCATCGACTGCGCCGACTGTTCCAGCTCCTGGCTCAGTTGATCGACGCTGTGCACCGCCGCATCGATCTGCTGCTGACCTTCGCGGGCCTGGCGCTGGCCGCTGTCGGCCGACTCCGCGGCCTGGCTGCACGAGCGGGCGACTTCGTTGGCGGTGGCGACCATTTCATGGAATGCGGTCGAGACCATGTCCACGGCTTCACGCTGGCGTCCGGCGGCTTCTGCCATGTCGCCGGAAACCCGGGTCGAACTCTGCGAAGTGGCGAGGATTTTCCCGGCGGCGCCGCCGATGTGCTGGATCAGGCTGCGGATCGCAGTCAGGAACTGGTTGAACCAGCTCGCCAGTTGCGCGGTTTCGTCGCTGCCGCGGATGTCGAGGTTCTTGGTCAGGTCGCCTTCGCCCTGGGCGATGCCTTCCAGACCGCTGGCCACGCTGCGGATCGGCCGCACGATCAGGCTGGCGAAACTGGCGCCGACCACGGCGAAAATCACCGCCAGCACGGCGGCGATGATTGCGATCAGCCAGGTCAACTGGGTAGCCGAGCTCATTACGTCGTTCTGTTTGATCAGGCCGATGAAGGTCCAGCCCAGCTGTTCCGACGGCCAGACGTTGGCCATGTAGCGCTCGCCGTTGAGCTCGACTTCCACCAGGCCCTTGCCGGCCTTGGCCAGTTGCGCGTAGCCCTCGCCGAGACTGTCGAGGCGTTTGAAGTTGTGCTCGGGCTGCTTCGGATCGACCAGCACCGTGCCGGTGTTTTCCATCAGCATCAGGTAGCCGGTTTCGCCCAGCTTGATCTGTTTGACGATTTCAGTGAGCTGCTTGAGCGAAACGTCGATGTTGACCACGCCGCCCTGGGCGCCCAGCTGATTGGCTACCGCGCGCACGGTGCTGACCAGCACCGCATCGTCGCCGGCCCAGTAGTAGGCTTCGGTGCGCAGGGTCTTGCCCGGGTTGGCCATGGCGGTCTTGTACCACGGACGTGTGCGCGGATCGTAGTTGGACATTTTCGGATCGCCCGGCCAGAACGCGTAGCCACCGCTGTTCAGGCCATAGGAGACATAGGAATAGGCCGGGTGGGATTTGGCCAGGCTTTCGAACAGGGCAAACAGCTGCTTGTCGATTTCACCGTCGCGTGTGTCGTCGGCGTTGGCGCTCATGCGGCTTCTTACGCTGCCATCGGCGCTCTGGACCAGCGGTTGCGCCGCCAGGTAGTCGACGTTCTGGCTGATGCCGTCGAAGAACAGCTGCATGGCATTGCTGACCTGTCGGATCTCGCGCCCGCTGCTGTCGACAAATCCTTCCCGGGCATCGCTGCGCAGGTTCAGTACCACCAGGGTGGCGACCAGCACCACGGGCAAGCAGGCGATGATTGCAAACGCCCAGGTCAACTTCTGTTTGATGTTCATCCGCGCTCCAGATTTTCTTGTAGGCCCACGCAGTGCAGATGACTCGCGGTTTTTTGGCAGCCGAAAAACGTTGTTTGCCACTCTTTTCCTTGAGTGCGACATCGAAGTTTTTTTGAACGATTGTCGGACAAATTCCTCTGTCTCTGAGGAATTCGGCTGCCGAAGAGGGAAATTGAGGCTAGAGGGGAAAAATCTTACGAAGCGAGTGCGACCGGATGTCAGATTCTGTCGCAAATGCCCTCAAGTCCTTGCGCCAACAAGTTCGACAGGCTCGGCTATGATTCGCAGCGGTCGATACAGGAATGGTGGATTGACGTATTTGATCCGGCACAGTGTGTGCATCCACAGCTTCACAGGTCGGCAACCCTTCCCCGTGATGCGGGGATTGCCGTATAACGAGTGACATTCGCGTGTTTGGCAATAAAGGACCCACAATAAAAGCTGATGAAGACTCCAAAACGCATTGAACCCCTGATCGAGGACGGTCTGGTCGACGAAGTGCTGCGTCCACTGATGAGTGGCAAAGAAGCAGCTGTTTATGTGGTGCGCTGCGGCAATCAGTTACGTTGCGCAAAGGTCTACAAGGAGGCGAACAAACGCAGTTTCCGCCAGGCGGCCGAGTATCAGGAAGGCCGCAAGGTTCGCAACAGCCGACAGGCCCGGGCGATGGCCAAGGGGTCCAAGTTCGGGCGCAAGGAGGCCGAAGACGCCTGGCAGAATGCCGAAGTCGCGGCGCTGTTCCGCCTGGCCAACGCCGGGGTGCGGGTGCCCAAGCCGTACGACTTCCTCGAAGGCGTGCTGCTGATGGAACTGGTGGCCGATGAATACGGCGATGCCGCGCCGCGTCTGAACGACGTGGTGCTGGAGCCGGATCAGGCCCGCGAATATCACGCGTTCCTGATTTCGCAGATCGTGCTGATGTTGTGTACCGGTCTGGTGCACGGTGACCTCTCGGAGTTCAACGTGCTGCTGACGCCGACCGGCCCGGTCATCATCGACCTGCCGCAAGCGGTGGACGCCGCCGGCAACAACCACGCATTCAGCATGCTCGAACGTGACGTCGGCAACATGGCGTCGTACTTCGGCCGTTTCGCCCCGGAGTTGAAGAAAACCCGGTACGCCAAGGAAATGTGGGCGTTGTACGAAGCGGGTACGTTGCACCCGGCCAGCGTGCTGACCGGCGAGTTCGACGATCCCGAGGACCTGGCCGATGTCGGCGGGGTGCTGCGCGAGATCGAAGCGGCGCGTCTGGACGAGGAGCGCAAGCAAGCCATCCGGGCGGCAGAAGATGCGCCGAAAGGCAAATCCGACGAACCGCCTCCGCCCCCGTGGATGCAGTGAGCATCTGAAAAACAAAACCCGGCTTCGGCCGGGTTTTACACATTCAAGGATTGATTGTGACCACCACCTCCCGCAATGCCCGGCTGATCATCACGGCCCGGTTGATTTCCGATTTCGGCGCTTTCTTGAACATGGTGGCGCTGGCCACTTATGTCTACCTGCTGAGCAACAGTGCCATGAGCGTCGGGGTCTTCCTGGCCAGTCGCGTGGGCGGCGGGATTTTCGCCAGTCTGATCGGCACCGCGTTTTATCGTCGATGCAGCGGTCGCTTGCCATTGATGGCCTTCGATCTATTGCGCGCCACAGTGCTCGGTTTGTTGCTGATCGTGCCGGTCAGTCAGCAGGCGCTGTTGCTGCCGCTGATCGCGTTCGCTCTGGGTTTTGGTAATTCGATGTTCGCCATCGGCCTCAACAGCCAGTTGCCGCGCTTGATCGAGCCGGCGCAGTTGCTCAAGACCAATGCGTGGATCACTTCCGCCTCTTCCATGGCGATGGTCGGCGGCAGTCTGGTATCCGGGTTGCTGGTCGCGGGATTTGGCTTTGAAACGGTGTTCGCTCTGAACGCGCTGACCTATCTGCTGGCGGCAGCGTTGATTGCGCCGCTGCGGTTCAGCGCACCTGAACCAGTGGCCGAATCCAGCGCTAAACAGGGTGAGTGGTCGGCGTTGTTGCAGGGATTGCGCAGTGCCCCGGTGGTTGCCGCGATGCTGGCTGTGACGATGGCCGACACCTTGGGCAGCGCCGCGCACAACGTCGGATTTCCGATCATTTCCAGACTGCTCACGCCGGACTCGGCGAGCACCACGCTGGGCCTGATGCTCGCGGTGTGGGCCAGCGGCAAACTGCTGGGTGCACGAATCGCCAGTCGCCTGACCGGCTCTGACAATATCCATCTGGAGCGCCGCTATTTCGGCGGCGTGCTGTTGATGTCCTGCGGTTTCATCCTGATGTTCCAGCAGCACAGCGTCGTCGGGCTGTTGCTGTTTTCGCTGCCAGCCGGACTGGGTGAAGGGTTCTCGGAAGTCGGTCTGATGTCACGACTGCAACGGGAACCGGAGCCGCTGCGTCTGCCAATTTTCAGTTTCCTGACGCTGCTGCAGATGACCGGGTTCGGCGTCGGCATGCTGATCGCCGCACCGTTCTACAACGGGTGGGCGCCGGGTGCCGTGGTGCTGCTGTTCCACGGCATTCCCCTCGCCACGGTGCTGTCGATGAAGGTCCTGCTGCTCAGGCGCGGGCAGGTTGCGCGCAGCAGCCAGACGCCAGTTCCTTGAGGATCGGGCAGTCCGGGCGATGGTCGCCGTTGCAGTGTTCGACCAGGTCCTGCAGGGTGTCGCGCAGCTCGCCGAGTTCGCGAATCTTCTGATTCAGCTCGTCGATATGCTGGCGGGCCAGGGCCTTCACATCGGCGCTGGCGCGCTGGCGGTCCTGCCAGAGGGTCAGCAGCTTGCCGACTTCCTCCAGCGAAAACCCCAGGTCCCGGGAGCGCTTGATGAACGCCAGCGTGTGCAGGTCGTCGTCGCCATAGACGCGATAGCCGCTGTCGGTGCGATGGGCGGCCTTGAGCAGGCCGATCGACTCGTAATAACGGATCATCTTCGCGCTCAGGCCACTGTGGCGGGCCGCTTGGCCGATGTTCATCGGTTGTCCTCCAGATCCTCGGGTTTCCAGGTTTTCAACAGTAGCGCATTGCTCACCACACTGACGCTCGACAAGGCCATCGCCGCGCCGGCCAGCACCGGATTGAGCAAGCCGAACGCCGCCAGCGGAATGCCGATCAGGTTGTAGACGAAGGCCCAGAACAGGTTCTGGCGGATCTTCGCGTAAGTCTTGCGGCTGATCTCCAGCGCTGCCGGCACCAGTCGCGGATCGCCACGCATCAGGGTGATGCCGGCGGCGTGCATGGCCACGTCGGTGCCGCCGCCCATGGCGATGCCGATATCGGCGGCTGCGAGTGCCGGGGCATCGTTGATGCCGTCGCCGACCATGGCCACGACGCCGGTTTTTTTCAGCTCGGCGACGGTGGCGGCCTTGTCCGCGGGCAGCACTTCGGCGTGGACGTTTTCGATGCCCAGCGCTTCGGCGACGACGCGGGCGCTGCCGCGGTTGTCACCGGTCAGCAGGTGGCTGTGGATATGTCGCGCAGCCAGTTGTTGTACCGCATGCAGCGCGCCGGGCTTGAGGGTGTCGCCGAAGGCGAACAGACCGAGTACGCGGGGAACGGGGTTTTGTTCGATCAGCCAGGACAGTGTCCGGCCTTCGGTTTCCCAGGCCTGGGCGGACTCCGCCAGCGTGCCGGTGTCCAGACCGGCTTCCTCCAGCAGCCGACGATTGCCCAGCGCCAGGCGCCGACCGTCGAGATGGCCGGCGATGCCGCGACCGGTCAGGGACTGGCTGTCGCTGACATCCGGCACTGTCAGATTGCGTTCGGCACAGACATCCAGCACCGCTTTGGCCAGTGGATGTTCACTGCCGCGTTGCAGCGCGCCGGCCGCTGTCAGCAGGGCATCTTCGTCACCGTCGATCACACTGAAATGCGCAATGCGCGGGGTGCCGGAGGTCAGGGTGCCGGTCTTGTCGAACACCACGGCGCCGACTTCATGGGCACGTTCCAGTGCCTCGGCGTCCTTGATCAAAATCCCGTGGCGAGCGGCGACGCCGGTGCCGGCCATGATCGCGGTCGGTGTCGCCAGTCCGAGGGCGCAGGGGCAAGCGATCACCAGCACCGCGACGGCGTTGATCATCGCGGTTTCCAGCGGCGCGCCGTACAGCCACCAGCCGATCAGCGTGGCCAGGGCCAGCAGCAGAACCGCCGGCACGAACACCTGACTGACTTTATCCACCAGTTTCTGGATCGGCGCCTTCGCGGCCTGAGCGTCCTCCACCAGACGGATGATCCGCGCCAGCACGCTTTCCGCACCGAGCGCCGTGGTGCGCACCCGCAGGCGGCCTTCGCCGTTGATCGCGCCGCCGGTGACCTTGTCCCCCAGCTGCTTGGGCACCGGCAGGCTTTCGCCGCTGATCAGTGCTTCGTCGGCATGGCTCTGGCCTTCCAGCACCTCGCCATCCACCGGGAAGCGTTCGCCGGGTTTGACCATTACAAGATCGCCGAGGCGCAGGGCGCTGATGGCAACGTCCTGTTCACGGCCATCGATGACTTGAATCGCCCGCTCAGGCCGCAAGGCTTCCAGGGCGCGGATGGCGCTGGCGGTCTGGCGTTTGGCGCGGCTTTCCAGGTACTTGCCGAGCAGCACCAGCGCGATGACCACTGCCGAGGCTTCGAAATACAGATGCGGCATGCCTCCGTCGGCGGTCGCCCATTCATAGAGGCTCAAGCCGTAACCGGCGCTGGTGCCGAGCGCCACCAGCAAGTCCATGTTGCCGGCCCCGGCGCGCGCGGCTTTCCACGCGGCCACATAAAAACGTGCACCGAAGATGAATTGCACCGGAGTGGCGAGGGCGAATTGCGCCCAGGCCGGCAACATCCAGTGAATACCGAACGGTTGCAGCAGCATCGGCAACACCAGCGGCAAGGCGAGGGCGATGGCGCAGATCAGCGCCCAGCGCTCGTGGCTCAGGCGTTGTTGATGATTGTCGGTCTGGTGTTCAAGTTCGAACAGGCTGGCCGAATAACCGGCCTTGCTCACGGCAGCGATCAGGGTTTGCGGGTCGACCGCGCCAAGCAGCTCAAGATGAGCGCGTTCGTTGGCGAGATTGACGCTGACACTTTTCACCCCCGCAACCTTGTTCAGCGCGCGTTCGACACGACCGACGCAGGAGGCGCAGGTCATGCCGTCGATGTTCAATTCCACGGTTTGCTGCGGCACGCTGTAACCGGCGCGCTCAACCGCTTCCATCAGCGCCGGCAGGCTGTCGCCGGGCGCCTGCACCCGGGCCTGTTCGGTGGCGAGGTTGACGCTGACGGCGCTGGCGCCGCTGACTTTGCTCAAGGCGCGCTCGACGCGGCCGGCGCAACTGGCGCAGGTCATGCCGCTGATGGGCAGATCGAACGTGATGGAATCGGACATCGGTCGTACTCCCTGTAGTGGATGCCTACAGGATCAACCTTGCCATGCTGGCAAGGTCAAGCGCGAAAAAAATGGGGGGAGCCAGCCTGCTCCCCCCATTTTCGATTCGCTCAGTATTCGAGCGCGGCCGGCCGCAGGTACAACCCTTTGGCGTTTGCCGCGATCCGGTACTTCACCACATCCCCGGCCTTGAGCGAGATCTCCTGCGCCGGCGGTGCCAGCATGCCCGGCTGGCAACCCGGGACCTGGCCCGGCTCCAGCTTCAGACGAATGGAGAACGTGCCGTGGGGCAGGTTGAACGAGGTGGACTGTTCCTGAAGCAGCCGCGCGGCAAACTGATCCTGGATATACACGCCTATCTCGCAGGAGGTCGGCACTTCCAGACGCTCGCGGGAGATGATCAGAACGGCGTAATCCTCGCCGACCGCATTGGCCTGGGGCAGGCAGGCAAAGAAGCTGAGTAGGCCAAACAGGCTGAAAGCTGACCAGCGCATGGCTGAATCTCCTGAATTGATGTCATTAATGCACGCAGCTTGGCCGAGCGCGGCGCCGATTGCCAGCCCGGCAGTTGTTTGCAGAACTTGACCTTGCCATCGTGGCAAGCTCGACACTGCCGGCAACCTCACTCAAAGGAGTCATTCCATGCAAGTGTTCAGTGTTGAAGGCATGTCCTGCGGTCACTGCGTCAAGGCCGTTACCCAGGCGGTGCAGAGCAAGGATCCGGCGGCCAGCGTGCGGGTCGATCTGGCGGCGAAGGAAGTCGGTGTCGAAAGTGCGTTGAGCGCCGAACAAGTGATCGAGGCGATCAGCGAAGAAGGCTACGCCATCCGACTCGCCTGAACTTTTTAATAGTTAGCGAGCTACCGGATTGTTCAAGGCGTCCTCGCGCGGCTAGACTGTCGGGCTGCACTCTTTACCAAAGTGCCCGCCCAACTGCCTGCCAAACCTGGACGCCTGATGAACTTCCGTACCATTCTGATTCTCGGTGCCTTGACCGCTTTCGGTCCGCTGGCGATCGACTTCTATCTCCCCGCATTTCCCTCCATGGCGCTGGCGTTCGGCACCGATGAGAAACACGTCCAGCTGACGCTGTCGGCTTATTTCTTTGGCCTGTCCATCGGCCAACTGGCTTACGGTCCGGTGGCGGATCGTTTCGGACGGCGGATTCCATTGCTCACCGGCCTGGTGCTGTTCACCCTGGCGTCATTGGCCTGCGCTTATGCGCCGAATCTGGAATGGCTGATCGGTGCGCGGTTCGTTCAGGCACTGGGCGGATGCGCCGGAATGGTGATTTCCCGGGCGGTGGTCGCTGACAAATGCGATGCGGTGGGATCGGCGAAAGTCTTCTCCCAGTTGATGCTGGTGATGGGACTTGCACCGATCCTCGCGCCGATGCTCGGCGGTCTGCTGGTCAACACCACGGGGTGGCAGTCGATCTTCCTGGTGCTGACCGGGTTCAGTGCCATGGCCGGTCTGGCGGTCGCTCTCGGCCTGCCGGAAAGCCTGCCGGCCCATGTTCCGCGTCAGCCACTGTCCGGTGCGCTGCGGCAGTACGGCCGCCTGCTGACCGACCCGATCTACATGGGTCATGCCCTGACCGGTGGCATCGCCATCGCCGGGATGTTTGCCTACATTGCCGGCTCACCCTTCATTTTCATCAAGCTGTACGGTGTTCCGGCCGAGCATTTCGGCTGGCTGTTCGGCACCAACGCGGCGGGCTTCATTCTGGTGGCGCAGGTCAATGCGCGACTGTTGGCCAAGCGTGGCCCGGCGTTTCTGTTGTCGCGGGCGGTCTGGGTCTACTTCGGTGCCGGGCTGGCATTGCTCGCGGTCAGCGCCCTGCACACCGAAGCCCTGTGGCCGCTGCTGATTCCATTGTTCATTTGCGTGGCCAGTCTTGGCTGCATCAGCCCCAATGCGGCGGCGAGTGCGATGAACGGCCAGGGCGCTCGTGCCGGCAGTGCTTCGGCATTGCTCGGGTGCATGCAATTCAGCGTCGCCGCCGGGGCTTCGGCGCTGGTGGGGGTCTTGCACGACGGCTCCGCCGTGCCGATGGCCATGGTCATCAGCCTGTGCGGTCTGTTGGTGGTCAGCGCGGCGATGCTCACCCGGCGCCTGCAGAACGCCCGGGCGCTGGCAAAGGCGCAGGCCGAAGTCTGAACGGAAGAAACTCAGCCGACAGCGCGTTGCTGGGGAATCTCGGGAATCTGATGGGGCGCGTGCAGACGCGCTTCGAGGGTGCGGGTGAAGGCGCGGGCTTCGGCTTCACTGCGGAATGTCACGGCGTGCTGGTCAAGGCGAACTTGCCATTGGGACTTTGCCACTTCTTTTATCAGGATCTTCATTGCTGACCTCCCGTACGTAAAAGATTGCATCGCAGAGGTTTCGATTGTAGACCCGAATACGATCGCAATTGTGACAAGGGTCAAGCATCTGACTGACGGCAAAAAGCGACCGCAGCCCCCGAGTCAGCCACTTCTGGCGCTGACGAAGGCTGCGGCCTCCGGAGTTTTAGAAACTTTCTAAAACAATTTTCCCCTTGGCCTTGCCGCTTTCCAGCAATTCATGGGCACGGCGCAGGTTGCTCGCGTTGATCTTGCCGAAGTGTTCACCCACCGTGGTTTTCAACGTCCCGGCATCGATCAGGTCCGCCACCCGGTTGAGCAGTTTGTGCTGTTCGATCATGTCCGGTGTCTCGAACAGCGAGCGGGTGTACATGAACTCCCAGTGCAGCGACAGGCTCTTGCGCTTGAGTTTGGTCACGTCCAGCGATTTCGGATCGTCGATCAGTGCCAGTTTGCCCTGCGGCGCCAGGGCTTCGACCAGTTGGTCCAGGTGCTGATCGGTCTGGGTCAGGCTGGCGACGTGGGTCACATGGTCGATACCGGCGCGCTTCAGTTCTTCGCTCAACGGCTGGCTGTGATCTATCACCGCGTCGGCACCCAACTCGGTCACCCACTCGCGGGTTTGCGGACGGGAGGCGGTGCCGATCACTTTGAGCCCGGTCAATTGGGCGGCCAGTTGGGTCAGGATCGAACCCACACCGCCAGCCGCGCCGACGATCAACAGGCTCTGACCTTCGTCAGTGTTGCCTTCGTGTATTTGCAGGCGTTCGAACAACAGCTCCCATGCCGTAATCGCGGTCAGCGGCAGGGCGGCGGCTTCGGCGAAGCCGAGGCTTTTCGGCATGTGGCCGACGATTCGCTCATCCACCACGTGCAGTTCGCTGTTGCCACCGGCCCGGGCGATGGAACCGGCGTAGAACACCTTGTCGCCGGCCTTGAACAGCGTCACTTCGCTGCCGACTGACTTGACCACACCGGCCACATCCCAGCCCAGCACTTTGGCGGCACCGCCTTCCGGCGCGACGTTCTGGCGAACCTTGGTGTCGACCGGGTTGACCGAAATCGCTTTGACTTCCACCAGCAGGTCGCGCGGGCCGGCTACTGGCTCCGGCAGCTCGATGTCTTGCAGGGATTTTTCGTCGCTGATCGGCAGGGAGGCGTAATAGGCGATGGCTTTCATGGATGACTCCGAAAAGTGCTTGAAGGAAGGATTCAGGCGATGGCGCGCAGACGCTTGAGCTGGAAGTGTTCGAGGAACGCCTCGGCCTTGCTGCGGAAATGCTGGATATGCGCACTGTCGTCGTGGGCCTGCAGGGCTTCGTCGCTGGCCCACTGTTCGATCATGTAGAAGGCCAGCGGATTGGCCAGGTCCTGGTGCAGGTCGTATTGGCCACAACCGGCTTCGGCGCGGGTCGGTTCAATCAGTGCACGCAAGTGCTGTTCGAGGGCGTCCTGCTGACCAGGTTTGGCGATCAGGGTGGCGATAGCGGTGAAGGGCTGGGACATGGTCGACTCCGGAACGGGAAGAATTCGATGGGAGGCATGATTGGCTATTTCTACGCGAGATAAAACCGGCTAAAAGAGCAGTCTCCTTCAATTTTTTTTTGATAATCGAGGCTGGAATGCTGCGTTTCGATGACTTGCAGTTGTTTGTCCGGGCGGCGGATCTGGGCAGCCTGTCGGCGGCGGCCCGGGTGATGGACATGTCCGCCGCCGTGGCCAGCGCGGCGCTCAAGCGTATCGAGCAACAGCTCGGCGCACGGCTTCTGGCGCGCTCCACCCGCAGTCTGCGCCTGACGTCCGAGGGCGAAGGCTTCCTCGAATACGCCCGGGCGGCGTTGAGCAACCTGGATGAAGGGCGTCGTCTGCTGGCCAGCGGTCAGGATCAGGTCAGCGGGATTCTGCAGTTGTCGGCACCCTCGGATTTCGGCCGCAATCTTCTGTTGCCGTGGCTCGATGAGTTTCAGCGCGAGCACCCGAAACTGACCGTGCGTCTGCTGCTGGGCGACCGCATCGCCGACCTGTTTCGCCAGCCGGTGGACATCGCCTTGCGCTACGGCGAACCGGAAGACTCCAGTCTGGTCGCGTTGCCCATCGCCGCGCAGAACCGACGGGTACTTTGCGCCTCTCCCGGCTATCTGGCGAAACATGGCGAGCCGACTCAACTGGAGCAGCTCGCGCAGCACAATTGCCTGTTGTACATGCTGGGCAGTCGGGTGCACGACCACTGGAGTTTTCATGACGGCAAACGCGAAGTCGGCCTGACCGTCAGTGGCGACCGTTTCAGCGACGACGCCGATGTGGTGCGTCTATGGGCCGTCGCGGGGGCGGGCATCGCGTACAAATCCTGGCTGGATGTGGCCGGTGATGTTCTTGCGGGGCGATTGAAAGTGCTGCTGCCGGGGCTGCTCTGCGAGCGGGCTCCGCTGAATCTGCTGTGCGCCCATCGCGCACAATTGAGTAAGCCGGTGAACCTCTTGAGGGAGATGCTCGCCAGCCGTTGCGCGGAATTGAGTAGCCGATTTCCCGCTTTTCCGCAGGTTGATCATTAGTCGCAGGCAAAAAGCGAAATTTCTGTCAGGAACAATCACCAGATGGACCTGCTCCGGCGCAGGACGCTGCGGGCAACCCGCTTATACTAGCGTCCGCCTGAAGCCTGCACCCGCACGCAGGCACAGGCATGATCGGACAGACACCGGCCGGGTAGCGGTGACGGTCGTGTCGAGTACTGCCAATACCGGGTGGCAGTGTGTTGCCTTGCCTCGGATCAAGGCGTTTTTGCGCGGCTTGGCCGACGACTGATTACTGGTCAAGATGTCTCTGAGCAGTAGACGATACGATTCAACAGGGAGTGAATACATGGAACATGCACCTTGCATCAGCCAGATCGCCGCGTTGCTGGCCGATCCCAAACGCAGCGCGATGATGTGGGCGCTGATGGATGGTTCGGCCCGGCAGACCGAGGAACTGGCGCTGCTGGCGGGGCTGTCGCCCTCATCGGCCAGTGCGCATCTGGGGCGCTTGTCCGCTGGCGGTCTGTTGAAGGTCGAGGCTCGCGGGCGCAAGCGCTTCTTTCGCCTGGCGGCTCCGGAAATCGGCGCGGCCATCGAGGCTTTGGCCAGCGCCACGATCGCCAGTGCCCCGCGGGAAATCCCCGATGTCTTCAAACGCGCCACACCCATCGCCAGACCCCAGTCCGCACCCTCGTCCCTGCTGCGTGCGCGTTTTTGCGACGACCATCTGGGCGGTACGCTGGCTGCAGACCTGTACCAGCGCCTGCTGGATGCCGGCTGGATCGAACAGCTCGAACATCGGGTGGTGGTCACCCACAAGGGCGCGACACAATTGGCCAGTCGCGGGGTCTTCATCCAGGCGCTGGCCCACCGTAACGCACAGGTCGCCTGTGCGTGCCCGGACTGGAGCGAGCGGCGCCCGCACATGGGCGGCTCGCTGGGCGCGGCGTTGTTGCAGCTGTTCATGCAGTCCGGCTGGCTGACGCTGCCCAACGACTCCCGCGCCCTGCAACTGACGGCGACGGGACAGCGGGAAATTCATCGATTCGCCCGGGAGACCGAGCTGGAAATGGCGTTGTAGAGCGCTTTGCTCCATTGCCCGGATGACTGGCGTCGCCTACGGCTGCGAACAGGTCGCATCTGGCACAAAGGCTGAATGGCTATCGCGCACACTCGATCCGCAGACATTTCGGATGGAGGAGGTGGCATGGACACGGGAAGCTTCAGCGCGGCGGATCGGCTGGAACGCCTGCCGGTCAGCGGTTATCACCGGATCATTTTCATCATCATCGCCCTGGCGTTTTTCTTCGACTCCATGGATCTGGCGATGATGACCTTCCTGCTCGGCTCGATCAAAACCGAATTCGGCCTGAGCAGCGCCGAAGCCGGGCTGCTCGCCAGTTCGAGTTTTTTCGGCATGGTGCTGGGGGCGTCGCTTTCCGGGCTGCTGGCCGATCGGTTCGGTCGCAAACCGGTGTTCCAGTGGAGCATCGTGTTGTGGGGGCTGGCCAGTTACCTGTGTTCCACGGCGCAAACGGTCGAGAGCCTGACGCTGTTCCGCATCCTGCTGGGGATCGGCATGGGCATGGAGTTTCCGATTGCCCAGTCGATGCTGTCGGAGCTGATACCGGCCAAGCGTCGCGGGCGCTACATTGCCTTGATGGACGGCTTCTGGCCGTTGGGGTTTGTCGCCGCCGGGGTGCTGTCGTATTTCCTGCTGCCATTGATTGGCTGGCGTGACATCTTTCTGGTGCTGGCGGTGCCGGCGGTGTTTGTGCTGGCGATCCGTTTTTTCATTCCCGAATCGCCTCGCTGGCTGGAGCAGGCGGGCAAGCATGAAGCGGCGGACAAGGTGTTGTGCGCGATCGAGGATCGGGTACGCAAGTCGCTGGGCGGGGCCGCGTTGCCGAAGCCTGTTCGCCTGCCTCGGGCGATCACACCGCCGGGCAATTTCCTGTCGGCCCTCGGGCAGATCTGGTCGCCGCTGTACCGCCAGCGCACGATGATGATCTGGAGCCTGTGGTTCTTTGCGCTGCTCGGGTTCTACGGCCTGACCTCCTGGCTCAGCGCGTTGCTGCAACAGTCAGGTTTTGCGGTGACTCAGTCGGTGTATTACACGGTGCTGATTTCCCTCGGCGGGATTCCGGGATTTTTGATGGCGGCGTGGCTGGTGGAGCGCTGGGGGCGCAAACCGGTGTGCATCATCACGTTGCTCGGCGGCGGGGTGATGGCGTTTCTGTACGGACAAAGCGCAGTGTTTGGCGGCAACGTGGCGCTGCTGATCGGCACGGGCCTGCTGATGCAGTTTTTCCTGTTCGGCATGTGGGCGGTGCTCTACACCTACACGCCGGAGTTGTACCCAACGTCGGCGCGGGCGACGGGCTCCGGGTTCGCCTCGGCCATCGGGCGCGTGGGCTCGTTGCTCGGGCCGTTGGTCACCGGGCTGGTGTTTCCGATTACCGGGCAGGGCGGGGTGTTTGCGCTGGGGGCGTTGTGCTTTGCGATAGCCGCAGGAGTGGTGTGGCTGTTCGGGATGGAGACCCGGGGCAAGACGCTGGAAGAGCTGACGGAAGCTCAGGTCGCTGGCTGAATAAAGATCCTATTGTGGGAGCCAGCCTGCTGGCGATTGCGGACTTTCAATCAACACAGATGTTGAATGTAATGGCCTCATCGCCAGCAGGCTGGCTCCCACATCGGATCTTCAGCGCTGTTACGGTTTTACCAGCCGCGCATCCAGGCTGTTCTGCGCCAGGCGCTTGGCCTGATCCTGGGTCATGCCCAGATGTTCGTGCAGCGCATGGAAGTTCTCGGTGACATAACCGCCGAAGTACGCCGGGTCATCGGAGTTGACTGTGACCTTCACGCCGCGCTCGAGCATGTCGAGGATGTTGTGCTGGGACATGTGATCGAACACGCAGAGTTTGGTGTTCGACAGCGGGCATACGGTCAGCGGAATCTGCTCGTCGATGATCCGCTGCATCAGGCGCTCGTCTTCGATGGCGCGCACACCATGGTCGATACGCTGGATCTTCAGCAGATCGATGGCTTCCCAGATGTACTCCGGCGGGCCTTCCTCGCCAGCGTGAGCGACGGTCAGGAAACCTTCGTGACGGGCACGATCGAACACGCGCTGGAACTTGCTCGGCGGGTGCCCCATCTCGGAGCTATCCAGACCCACCGCGACAAACGCATCACGGAACGGCAGCGCCTGGTCGAGGGTTTTCTGCGCTTCGTCTTCGCTCAGGTGACGCAGGAAACTCAGGATCAAACCGCTGGTGATGCCCAGTTGCTGCTCGCCATCCTTCAGCGCGGCGGCGATGCCGTTGAGCACCACTTCGAACGGGATGCCCCGGTCGGTGTGGGTCTGCGGATCGAAGAACGGTTCGGTGTGGATCACGTTCTGTTCTTTGCAGCGCAGCAGGTAGGCCCAGGTCAGGTCGTAGAAATCCTGGGAGGTGCGCAGCACGTCGGCGCCCTGGTAATACAGGTCGAGGAATTCCTGCAGGTTGTTGAAGGCGTAAGCCTTGCGCAGGGTTTCGACATCGCTCCACGGCAGGGCGATCTTGTTGCGTTCGGCCAGGGCGAACAGCAGCTCGGGCTCCAGCGAGCCTTCCAGATGCAGGTGCAGTTCAGCCTTGGGCAGGGCGTTGAGCCAGTCGTACATATTCTTTTCTCATCAGGTGCAATGACGGCATTCTACAGATGCGCGCCGAAACAATTGGCAAAACCTGACCAACCGATCCATCACACCGCTTCCTGCTCCCTTCGATAGGCGTAGGTATCGGCGAAGCGCGACAGCAGGAATTCGGCGCAGGTGGTGGTCGGATATTTCGCCGGATGCCGGTCGTCCTGGCAACCGGGCAGGCATTCGATGCGGGTGTCCGGGTGCGGTTCGGCGAAGAACGGCATTGAATAGCGATCCACGCCCTGCGGGCTGATCACCCGGTGTGGGGTCGAGCGATAACGGTCGTTGCTCCAGCGCGCCATCATGTCGCCGAGGTTGACCACGAACGTGCCTTCAATCGGCGGTGCGTCGATCCACTGGCCTTTGACGTTTTTCACCTGCAAACCGCCGGCGGCATCCTGATACAACAACGTGATGCAGCCGTAATCGGTGTGCGCACCGGCACCTTGCTGTTCAGCGGAACTGGCGGTGTGGCGCGGCGGGTAGTGGATCATTCGCAGCACGCTGACCGGCTCATTGAAGCGCTTGTCGAAGAAATCGCGCTCGATGCCCAGCGCCAGGGTCATGGCCCGCAGCAGGGTTTGCGCCAGGGCCTGCATGTCGCGGTAGTGCTGTTCCATCAGCGTTTCCCAGCCGGAAATGGCCGGGTGACGATTGGGGCCGCGCAAGGGTTTTTCCGCCAGCACCTCGGGATGATCGGCCGGCAGGTGCAGGCCCATGTCGAAGGTTTCCTTGAGATCGCTGGGTTTGTCCGGGTCCAGTTGTTCGGTGGCGATGGCGCCGTAGCCGCGGTGATGGACGGTCCGGGTGATGTCGATCTTGAGTTTTTCTACTGTCGGCAATGCGAAGAAGTGCCGGGCGTGATCGAGCAGGGATTCGATGCGCTGCTCAGAAATCGGGTGGCCCTTGATGTAGAAGAAGCCCCATTCGCGGCAAGCGTGATCGATCTGTTCGGCGACAGCGGGCCAGGTGTTGTGGTCGTTGGAGTAAAGCGGGCTGATGTCGATGATTGGAAGCTGATCCATACACAATCCTTGGAGTAACGTGAGATCCAGTGTGGGAGCCAGGTGTTACTTCGGCATCTCGGCCTTCATGCCTTCGACGTAATAGTTCATCGACGCCAGTTCCACGTTGGTCGCGCTCTTGCCCGCCGGGATTTTCTCGACCCCGGCCTGATCCTTGATCGGCCCGGTGAATGGTTGCAGGGCGCCGCTCTTGATGTCGGCGATGATCTGCTCGGCTTCGGCCTTCACCGGTGCCGGCACCAGATCGCTGATCGGCAGTTCGACCGTGCCTTCTTTCAATCCGCCCCAGTAGTCCTGGGATTTCCAGTTGTGGTCGATCACGCTCTGGGTCGCCTGAATGTAGTGCGGCGCCCAGTCGTTGACGATCGAGGTCAGCACCGCTTTTGGCCCGAAGTGCGCCATGTCGGAAGCATAGCCCACGGCGTACACGCCACGTCGTTCGGCAGCCTGGATCGGCGCAGGGCTGTCGGTGTGCTGGAACACCACGTCCACGCCCTGATCGATCAGCGCGTTGGCAGCGTCGGCCTCTTTGCCCGGATCGAACCACGAGTTGACCCACACAACCTTGATTTCGGTGCCGGGGTTGTACTTGTTCAGGGCCAACTGAATGGCGTTGATGTCGCGGATCACTTCCGGGATCGGGAACGAGGCGACGTAGCCAATCTTCTTGCTCTTGGTCATTTTCGCCGCGAGGAAGCCGCCGACATATCGGCCCTCGTAGGTGCGCGCCAGATAGGTGCCGAGGTTCTTGTCCTGCTTGTAGCCGGTGGCGTGTTCGAAGGTCACCTTGGGAAACTGTTTGGCGACTTTCACCGTCGGGTTCATGTAGCCGAAAGAGGTGGTGAAGATCAGGTCGTAGTTGTCCTTGGCCATGTTGCGGATCACCCGCTCGGCATCGGCGCCTTCGGCGACGTTCTCCACGTAGTTGGTGGTGATCTGCGAGCCGAGTTTTTCCGCCAGCGCCTTGCGCCCCTGTTCATGCTGATACGTCCAGCCGTGGTCGCCGATGGGGCCTATGTAGACGAAACCGACTTTCAGTGGATCGGCGGCACTGGCGCCCAGGCTGAGGCCGAGGCCCATGGCGATGCACAGCAGTTTCTGCAATGGACGTTTTTGCATGAACGCGAACTCCCTTTTGTTGTGTGTGGGGAGGGCAATGCAAAAGACTGACCAAGCGGACAACAAATCAATTGGAAATCGGGGCGAGGCCTTCGCGAGCAGGCTCGCTCCCACAAAAGCATCGCGATCCCTGTGGGAGCGAGCCTGCTCGCGATGAGGCCGGCCGGGCCGAAAAAAGTGCATGCCCGTACACGGACGCCATCCGCTGGTGCGCTAAGGTGTAACGAACCATTAGCGCTACCCCGCAGTCAGTAACTCATTCGCCCCCGGCAACCGAAGGCCCGCCATGCTCACGATCCTCAAGCAAGAAAGCTTTCTGCTGCTGGCCCTGATCGCGGCCGTCGTTGCGTATCCGCTGGAGCACTGGTTGCTGCACAGTGGCCAGGTCGTCGCGCTGACGGCCGGGCTGGTGCTGATCGCCTTCATCGTCGCCGCCTCGATGCGTGTCGCCCATCAGGCCGAACTGCTCGCGGAAAAAGTCGGCGACCCTTACGGCACGATGATCCTGACCCTCGCCGCCGTGCTGGTGGAAGTGGTGATCCTGGCGATCATGATGAGCAACGAAGCCTCCGCCACGCTGGTGCGCGACACGATCTATTCGGCGGTGATGCTCGACATCAACGGCATCCTCGGTCTTGCCGCGCTGATGGGTGGAATCAAACATGGCGAGCAGTCCTACAACGACGACTCGGCCCGCAGTTACAGCGTGATGATCCTCACCGCCATGGGCGTGTCGATGGTGGTGCCGGAGTTCATTCCCCAGGCCAACTGGAAAATCTATTCGGCGTTCACCATCGGCGCGATGGTGCTGCTTTATGCGCTGTTCCTGCGGATGCAGGTCGGGCCGCACAGTTACTTTTTCAGCTACAGCTACCCGGAAAAACGCCGCAAGAAACAGCCGCCGGAGGAGGAGCCGGAAAAGGTCAATCTGCCGCTGTCGATTGCCATTTTGATATTCGGTGTGGTGGTGATCGGCGCACTGGCCGAAGTGATGTCCAAGACTCTCGATCTGGGCCTGGAAGGGACGGGGGCTCCGCCGGTGATCACGGCGATTCTGGTGGCGGCGATTTCGGCGGCACCGGAGATCCTGACCGCGTTGCGCGCAGCGTTGGCCAACCGCATGCAGTCGGTGGTCAACATTGCGATGGGGGCGTCGTTGTCGACGGTGATCCTGACCGTGCCGGTGATGGAGGCGATGGCGCTCTATACCGGGCAGCCGTTTCAGATGGCGATGACGCCGGTGCAGACGGTGATGATCTTCATCACGCTGATCGTCAGCGCGATCAACCTCAATGACGGCGAGACCAATGCCATTGAGGGCATGACGCACTTTGTGCTGTTTGCGACGTTCATCATGTTGTCGCTGCTGGGGTTGTGATCGATCGTTCCCACGTCGAACCGTCTGCGTGGGAACGATCAGGAGGGAATCAGGAACCGGCGATCAACTGCCGGGCCGCCTGGCTGTGATCTGCAATCAGCCCTTTGAGATCCAGCCCTTCAACCTGCCCGTCAACCACGCGCCACTTACCGCCGACCATCACCCGATCCGCACGGTCCGCGCCGCACAACAGCAATGCCGAAATCGGATCATGACTGCCGGAGAAGCGCAGTTCATCCAGCTTGAACAACGCCAGATCCGCCTGCTTGCCCACCGCCAGCTCGCCGATGTCGGTGCGACCGAGCAGGCTCGCCGAACCCTTGGTTGCCCAGCCCAGCACACGCTCCGGGGTGATCTTCTCGGCGCCATAACGCAGGCGCTGGATGTACAGGGCCTGGCGGGCTTCGAGGATCATGTTCGACGCATCGTTGGACGCCGAACCATCCACACCGATACCGAACAATGCGCCGGCATCGGTCAGTTCGATGCTCGGGCAGATGCCGGACGCCAGGCGCATGTTCGAGCTCGGGCAATGGCAGATACCGGTGCCGGCCGCGCCGAGACGGGCGATTTCGTCGGGGTTGAAGTGGATGCCGTGGGCCAGCCAGGTGCGCGGGCCGAGCCAGCCGACGCTGTCCAGATAATCCACGGTGCGCAGGCCGAAGCGTTGCAGGCAGAAATCTTCTTCGTCGAGGGTTTCGGCGAGGTGAGTGTGCAGGCGCACATCAAGCTTGTTCGCCAGTTCGGCGCTGGCGGACATGATTTCCGGGGTCACCGAGAACGGCGAGCACGGCGCCAGAGCGATCTGGATTTGCGCACCGTCGCCACGTTCGTGGTACTCGTGAATCAGGCGCTGGCTGTCGTCGAGAATCACCTGGCCTTCCTGTACGGTCTGCTGCGGAGGCAGGCCGCCGTCCTTCTCGCCGAGGCTCATCGAACCGCGGGTGAGCATGGCGCGCATGCCCAGTTCGCGTACGGTTTCGACTTGCACGTCGATGGCGTTTTCCAGGCCGTCCGGGAACAGATAATGGTGATCGGCAGCGGTGGTGCAGCCCGACAGCAGCAACTCGGCCAGTGCGACTTTGGTGGCGAGGGCGAGTTTTTCAGGCGTCAGGCGCGCCCACACCGGGTACAGGGTTTTCAGCCACGGGAACAACGGCTGATTGACCACCGGCGCCCAGGCGCGGGTCAGGGTCTGATAGAAGTGGTGATGGGTGTTGATCAGGCCCGGCAGGATCACGTGTTCACGGGCGTCGAACACTTCATTGCACGGGGTCGACGGCTGCTGACCGGCGCCGAGCACTTCGGTGATCACGCCGTCTTGCAGCACCAGACCGCCACGGGCGTCGAGGCCGTTGGCCGTGAAAATGGCGAGGGGATTTTTTAACCAGATACGGGTCGCAGGCATTGTGGCCGGCTCCTCTGAAAGTTGGGTTCAGGGTTGCCAGCTCAGTGTTGCCCTGTCTGCTGATCCAGGGTCGCCGCGAAGGACGAGGTGCGGAGTTTCGAACAAAATGTTGCGACGGGCAAGTCCAACCCGACCAGACACCGGGATAACCCTGTGGGAGCGAGCCCCCAGAGGGTCCAGTGTTTACCAGGGAATGGTTTCACCCTTGTAGTTCACGAAGTGATGGCCGCCCTTGCCGGCAAACGCGTCCACTTGATCCACCAGGCCACGGGTGCTGGTTTCCACGTCGATGTCGGCGCCTTCGCCGCCCATGTCGGTTTTCACCCAGCCCGGATGCAGCGACAGCACGGTGAGTTTCTGCTCACCCAACTGCGTGACGAAGCTGTTGGTCATCGAGTTCAGTGCCGCTTTACTGGCCTTGTAAAGTGCCAGTTCCGGCGCGTCGGGCATGGTCACGCTGCCGAGTACTGAGCTCATGAACGCCAGTACGCCGCTGCCGTCGCGGATCTGCCCGACGAAGCGCTGGGCCAGGTTGATCGGCGCCACCGCGTTGGTGAAGAACAGTTGGCCGACCTCCGCCAGCGTCGCGCCGCCCGGGGTCTGCACGTCAGGGCCCTTGACCCCGGCGTTGACGAACAACAGGTCGAAGGTTTCGCCCTTGAGCTGCTGGCTCAGGGCAATCACCGCTTGCTGGTCATCCATGTCGAGCTTTTCGATCTGCACGTTGCCCAGTGCTTTCAGCGCCTCGGCGTTCGCAGGGTTGCGAACCGTGGCGGTGACTTGCCAGCCGTCGGCCAGCAGGGTTTTCACCAGCCCCAGGCCCAGGCCCCGGGAGGCGCCGATGATCAGTGCGTGCTTGGCAGGATTAAGTGCGGACATGATTGGCTTTCCTTGAAAGTTGAAAGATCACGGGTTCAATGGACAGCTTTGACCGAGCCGTTGCTGCAATTCCTGGCGGAGCTCGTCGAGTTCGGCCATGCGGGTTTCGACCAGCTTGAGCTTGTCTTGCAGCAGTTGCGCGACGGTGGTGTCGGGGTTCGGCGAGTGCCACAACGCGCCAACGCTGTTGCCGATCTCGCCGAGGGTAAAGCCTAGACGCTGCGCCGTTTTGATGTAGAGCACCAATTGCACCATCTCCGGGGGATAGTCGCGATAACCGTTGGCGCTGCGCTGCGCCGCGATCAGTCCGCGTTCCTCGTAGAAACGCAGCGTGTCACGGCTGACATCGCAGGCCTGGGCTAACTCACCGATGCGCATCTTGCAGGTCTCGAAAGTGTTTGACCCTGGAGCATACTCCAGGCTTTACCGTGATTGCTCCCAGAATTTTCGGAGCAAGGATGATGTGGACTTCAACGCAGTATCGCAACGTGGTGCGTGGCAGTGCCTGGTATGACTTGATCGTGACGGCGGCGTTTGTCACACCGTGGAGTTTTGCTGTGTTGCATGGGTTGCTGACGACGCTGAGTCAGGCGCTGGAGCTGCCCGGTGAGCTGCCGCCGTTCGAACCGGCGCACCTGTTGATAGCCAATCTGTTCGGTTCGGTGGTGTGCTTGTGGGCGGTGCTGCGGATTCGTGATCCGCAGCCGGTTTATGGGCGCTATGACGCGGTGGCCCGGTTTCTGTTCGCCGCGTGGATGACGTATGCCCTGGCCCACGGTGCCAGTTCGTTGGTGATGGGTTTCCTGGTTCTCGAAGTGGCGTGGGGCATCGCTCAGGCGTTGCCGGTTCGGCCGCTGTCGCGAGCCGTCACGGCTTAATGCCCGGCCTGCCACGGCTGCCCCAGTGATACCGGCGCATACAACCGCGTACGCACCGCATCCCGCGACAACAACACCAGCACCAGAATGGTCGCGACGTACGGCAACATCGCCAGCAGACTCGATGGAATCGCCAGCCCCAACCCCTGCGCCACCAGGTGCAGGATGCTGGCGAGGCCGAACAGATAGGCGCCGAGCAACAGTCGCCACACCCGCCAACTGGCAAACACCACCAGCGCGAGGGCAATCCAGCCGCGTCCGGCGGTCATGTTCTCGGCCCACATCGGTGTGTATGCCAGCGACAGATAAGCCCCGGCCAGTCCGGCCATCGCTCCGCCAAACAATACGGCCAGCGTACGCACGGTCAGCACCGGCAGCCCCATGGCACTGGCTGCGTCCGGGTTCTCGCCGACCGCTTGAATGATCAGCCCGATACGGCTTTTGACGATCACCCAGGCCACCAGCGCAAACAGCGCGAACGACAGATACACCAGCAGATCCTGGGCAAACAACATGCGGCCGATCAGCGGGATTTCGCTCAAGTAAGGAATGGCGAGCGGCTCGAAACCGGCCAGCGGTTTGCCAACCCACGCTGCGCCGACAAAGGTCGACAGGCCCACGCCAAAAATCGTCAGTGCCAGCCCGGCCGCCACCTGATTGGCATTGAACACCAGCGCCACCAGCGCAAACAGTGACGACAGCAACATCCCTGCTAGCATCGCCAGTAAAACGCCGAGCCACAGGTTGCCGGTGCTGAAGGCGACGATGAAACCGATCACCGCACCAAACAGCATCATCCCTTCCTGCCCGAGGTTGAGCACGCCGCTCTTCTCGCAAATCAATTCACCCAGCGCCACCAGCAACAGCGGTGTGCCGCAACGCACCATGGCGTAGAAAATATTGCTCAGCAGATCGATGTCCATCACAGCGCTCCGGCGGTTACGGCGGTGGTAGAAGTGCGTCGGGCCCAGCGCAGGTTCAGGCGTGGCCGGTAGAGGATCAGCACGTCACTGGCCAGCAGGAAAAACAGCATCATTCCCTGAAACAACTGGGTGATCGCCTGCGGCAGGTTCAGCGTCATCTGTGCGCTCTCGCCACCGATGTACAGCAGCGCCATCAACAGGCTGGAAAACAGAATGCCGATGGGGTTGAGCCTGCCGAGAAACGCCACGGTGATCGCGGCATAGCCGTAACCGGGTGAGACCTGCGGCACCAGTTGCCCGATCGGCCCGGTGACTTCGCAAACACCGGCAAGTCCCGCCAATCCTCCGCTGATCAACAGCGCGAACCAGATCAGACGCTTCTCGCGAAACCCGGCAAATCCCGCCGCGCGTTTATCCAGCCCGAGCACTTTGATCTGAAAGCCGACAAAGCTTTTCTGCAACAACACCCACACCGCCACCAGCGCGAGCAGGGCGAAATACACCCCGGCGTGAACCCGGCCATCTTCCATCAACAACGGCAGGCGGCTGGCGTCGCCGAACATCGCCGACTCGGGAAAGTTGTACCCGGCCGGGTCCTTCAACGGCCCGTGAACACAGAACAGCAGCAGGTTCAGCGCGATGTAATTGAGCATGATGCTGGTGAGGATTTCATTGGCGTTGAAGCGCGTGCGCAGCCAGGCGGTGAGCCCGGCCCACGCGGCGCCGGCGAGCGTGCCGGTAAGCAGGATCAGCACCAGTGCCCAGCGGCTTTGCATGTCGATGATGTTCACCGCCAGCGCACTGCCGGCCAATGCACCGAGCAACAACTGGCCTTCGGCGCCGATGTTCCAGATCCGCGCCTGATAGGCCACCGCCAGGCCCAGGGCGCATAGCAGGATCGGCAACGCCTTGACCAATAATTCGGACACGCCATACAAGTCGCTGACCGGCGCGATCAGCAAGGTGTGCAAGGTTTGCAGCGGATCGTGGCCGAGGGCGATGAACAGCAGCGAGCCACAACCGAGGGTCAGCACCGCTGCCAATAGCGGCGAGCACCACAACATCAGGCGCGATTGGCGGCCACGGGGTTCGAGGGAAAGCAGCATGAAAAGCTCCGTTAAACCGCAGCGGGTTGAGGTTGAGGGCTGTGGAACTGGCCGGCCATCCAGCCACCGATATCGCTGATCCGGGTTTGCGCCGTGTCTTGCAGCGCCGATATCCGCCCGCCGCAGAGCGCGCCGAGGCGGTCGCTGATCTGGAACAGTTCGTCGAGGTCTTCGGAAATCACCAGAATCGCCGCGCCGGCGTCGCGCAGGGCGATCAGGGCGCGATGGATCACCGCCGCCGCGCCGACGTCCACGCCCCAGGTCGGGTGTGCGGCGATCAGCAGTTTCGGCTGCTGGAGGATTTCCCGGCCGAGGATGAATTTCTGCAGGTTGCCGCCGGACAAGCTGCGAGCGCTGGTTTGGGTGTCCGGGGTTTTCACCCCGAAGCGCTGGATGATTGCCTGGGCGAGGGATTCGACTTTGTTGCGCTCGATCAAACCCTGGCTGACCAGCCCTTGCTGAAAGGCTGTGAGCAGGGCGTTGTCCGCCAGGCTCAACTCCGGCACCGCGCCGTGACCGAGACGCTCGGCGGGGACGAATGCGAGACCGAGTTTGCGCCGTGCATCCGGGCGCAGATCGGCCACCGCGTGTTCACCGAAACGAATAGTGGCTGCGACGTTGCGTGGCAGAGTCTGTTCGCCGCCGAGCAGGGCCAGCAACTCATCCTGACCGTTGCCCGCAACGCCAGCGATGCCGACGATTTCGCCGCTGCGCACCTGCAAGTCGATGTCGGTCAACGAACAGCCGAACGGATCGGGGTTATGCCAGTTCAATCCGCTGACCTGCAAAAATGTCGCGCCGCCATTGGCTTTTGGATACTCGCCGATCAGCGCCGCCGACTCGCCGACCATCAATTGCGCCAGTTTTTGGTCGGAACATTGCGCCGGTACGCACTGCCCAGCCACCCGACCACCGCGCAATACCGTGGCGCTGTGGCACAAGGCACGCACCTCGCCGAGTTTGTGGCTGATGAACAGAATGCTGCAGCCCTCGGCCGCCAGTCGACGCAGGGTAATGAACAATTCGTCGGCTTCCTGCGGCGTGAGCACCGAGGTCGGTTCGTCGAGAATCAGCAGGCGAATGTCCTGCATCAGGCAGCGAACGATCTCCACCCGTTGGCGCTCGCCGATCGACAGGCTGTGGACAAGTCGTTCCGGTTCCAGCGCCATGCCATAACGGCGGGACACTTCGCGGATTTTCGGTTCAAGCTGTTTCGGCGTTCCGGCGGCCGGGCCCATCGCCAGCGCAATGTTCTGCGCCACGGTCAGGGTTTCGAACAGCGAGAAATGCTGGAACACCATGCCGATGCCCAACTGCCGGGCCTGCGCCGGGTTGCGCATGTTCACCGGTTGCCCTTGCCAGAGCATTTCGCCCGAGTCGGGCTGGGTGACGCCGTAGATGATCTTCATCAGCGTGCTTTTGCCCGCGCCGTTTTCACCTAGCAGCGCGTGGATTTCACCGGGGGCGATGCTCAGGTCGATGGTGTCATTGGC
Source organism: Pseudomonas sp. 91RF (assembly GCF_003576265.1). NCBI lineage: Bacteria > Pseudomonadati > Pseudomonadota > Gammaproteobacteria > Pseudomonadales > Pseudomonadaceae > Pseudomonas > Pseudomonas sp. 91RF. The sequence continues at coordinate 6,291 of NZ_QWFC01000053.1, read as the reverse complement.
GAGGCAGCCGGGATAACGTTTGCTGATGCGGCGCAATTGCAGGCGCGGGATGGACGTCGGGTTGGGCATGACAGGCTCGGGTCGCTTGGAGTTGTGCCTGTGGATAAAGCAATTTCCTGGCCATTGAGTCAGGAACCCGTCAAGCGCCTGAGCGGCAACCCTTCTCGTAGAGCCACGAAGGCAGAACTGCTCCGTTTCGCGGCACCAATTCAGCGCAAAGCCTTTGATCAGGCTCCAGTTTTGCTCGTGAAATTCTGGTTAAAAAACGAGCAATCGCGCCGGAGCCAAGCTGCACCTGTGGCTACGGGAGTCATGAACGGGTTATCCACAGGTTGCTCCACAGTATTTGTGCGCAATCGGACAACCTTGGCATAAGCGCACCGGTGCTATCTCCCAATGGCGATAAACAGATCTAACCGATTGTTTTTGCTTGGAATTAAACTTTTTTCATGTGCTTTGGGCGAAAAGTGTACAAATCGCGCAAAGCCACGTGACAGAAGGGTTACAGCGGTGTGTGCTCAGGTTATCCACAGTCGGGTGCACAGGTGATGTGGGCAACTCTCTGGAATATGGGAATTCGCTCGTGCTCTTAAATATTGCAGGTGTTCAGCGTTGGAGCAGGATCCGTCCACGGCTGAGATCGGCCAGCTGGTTTTGCAGCAATGGAATCTGCGCCTCACCCACCGCCAGCTGCAATTCGACGCCGTTGGCGGTGAAGTTTTCCTCCACCACCAGACCGCCGAGATCCGCCACTCGCAATTTCACCAGTGCCAGTTCGGCAAATGCGCAGGCACAACGCAGGGGCACACGGCTGATCAATTCGATTTTCGGTGCCGCTTGCAGACACTTGTTGGCGCCGCCGCCATAGGCCCGGGCCAGGCCGCCGGTGCCCAGTTGAATGCCGCCGTACCAGCGGATCACCAGCACCGCGACCTGATCGCAATCCTGCGCCTCGATGGCCGCGAGAATCGGCCGTCCGGCCGTACCGCCCGGTTCGCCATCGTCATTGCTGCGGTATTGGTCGCCGAGTTTCCAGGCCCAGCAGTTGTGCGACGCGTTCAAGTCGCTGTGCTGCTCGATGAAGGCTTGCGCCTCGGCAGGGCTGCCGATCGGCGCGGCGAAGGTGATGAAACGGCTTTTGCGAATCTCTTCGCGGAACTCGCAAACGCCGCTGAGGGTGAATGGCATAAACGTCTTATAGAGAAGGAGTGAGGCCGCAGCCCTTGAGAATGATGCGGATCAGGTTGTTGCCGGCGTCTTCCATGTCCTGTTTGGTCAACTTGCTGCGACCGCTGACGCGGCAGATCTGTGTGGCAAAGTCGGCGTAATGCTGGGTGCTGCCCCATAACAGGAAGATCAGGTGCACCGGATCCACCGGGTCCATCTTGCCGGCGTCGATCCACGCCTGGAATACGGCGGCCCGGCCCTGGAACCAGGCGCGGTAGTCCTGGTTGAAATATTCGGTCAGGCATTCGCCGCCGCTGATCACTTCCATCGCAAAGATTCGCGACGCTTGTGGCTGGCGACGGGAAAATTCCATTTTCGCGCGGATGTAGCGAGTCAGCGCTTCGGCGGGATCGTCCTCGGCCGTCAGGGTGTTGAAGGTACTGTCCCACAGCTCGAGGATGTTGCTCAGCACTGCCACATACAACCCGAGCTTGTTGGTGAAATAGTAATGCAGATTCGCCTTGGGCAACCCGGCCTTGGTGGCGATGGTGTTCATGCTGGTGCCTTTGAACCCGTGACGGGCGAACTCGTCTTCGGCGGCTTTGATGATGGTCTCTTCGTTCTTCTGACGAATGCGGCTGGCAGGTTTGCCGCCGTGAGCGGGGACTTCAAAGGTCATAGGCACTTCCGGGTTTGTCTGTGGGGTGCAACCAGTTGCGTTGATAGCGCAACCATCGGCCTGCGACAAGCCCCGGGCAACAAAACGCCGGTCATCAGCGGGTGGCGGCGAGGCTTTCGAGAAAGCTTTCCAGCACCAGATGCGGACGCCGGCCCTTGCGGGTGACTGAAGCCAGGCTCAAGTCATAGAACCGCGTGCTGGCCTTGAGCGCACGCAGCCGTCCCTGTTGCACCCAGAGACTGGCGTAGTGATCTGGCAGATAACCGATGTAGCGCCCGGTCAGAATCAGGAATGCCATACCCTCGCGGTCGGAGGCGCTTGCGGTGCAATTGAGGGCCTGATAATGCGCCTGGATTTCCGCCGGCAGACGGAAGGTCGGCGCGATGGCGTCCTGACTGTTCAGACGTTCGTCGTCCAGTTGTTTGTCATCGACGTAAAACAGCGGATGGCCCACCGCGCAATAGAGCAGCGAGCGTTCGCTGTACAACGGCTGATATTCCAGCCCGGACAGCGCACTGGCCTGCGGCACCACGCCGACATGCAGGCGCCCGTCGAGCACGCCTTGTTCGACTTCGTTGGGAGCGATCATGCGGATCTGGATCTGCACGTCCGGCCCGCGCTCCTTCAACTGCGCGAGCGCGTGGGTGATGCGCATGTGGGGCAGGGTGACGAGGTTGTCGGTCAGGCCGATGATCAGTTCGCCGCGCAAGTGCTGGTGCAGGCCGTTGACCTCGGTGCGGAAACTTTCCAGCGCACTTAGAAGCTGCAACGCCGATTGATAGACCTCGCGGCCTTCTTCGGTCAGGGAGAAACCGGCACGGCCGCGCTGGCACAGGCGCAGGCCGAGGCGTTGCTCCAGGTCGCTCATCTGCTGGCTGATTGCTGAGCGTCCGATACCAAGGACGGTTTCCGCCGCCGAGAAGCCACCGCACTCCACCACGCTGCGAAAAATCCGCAGCAGGCGAATATCAAAGTCGCTGACCTGGGCCAGCGGATCGGGGCGGCGGCTGCTCATCTTGTTGTTCTCATTGTTTAGCAAGGTTCTAACTGAAGGTTAGAAAAGTTGGATTTCACCGACTTTATCGGCGTGGCAACTTAGCTGCAACAACGACTTTTATCTCCCTGAAGCTTATTGCCCTGCGAGGTTTTGCCCGATGAACATGCCTGAAAACGCGTCGTCGCCACTGGCCAGCCAACTGAAGCTGGACGCGCACTGGATGCCGTACACCGCCAACCGCAACTTCCAGCGCGATCCGCGTCTGATCGTCGGTGCCGAAGGCAGCTGGCTGATCGATGACAAGGGCCGCAAGGTGTACGACTCGCTGTCCGGTCTGTGGACCTGCGGCGCCGGGCATACCCGCAAGGAAATCCAGGAAGCGGTGGCCAAGCAGTTGGGCACCCTCGATTACTCGCCGGGCTTCCAGTACGGCCACCCGCTGTCGTTCCAGCTGGCCGAGAAAATCGCTGACCTGACCCCGGGCAACCTGAACCACGTGTTTTTCACTGACTCCGGCTCCGAGTGTGCCGATACAGCTGTGAAAATGGTCCGTGCCTACTGGCGCCTGAAAGGCCAGTCGACCAAAACCAAAATGATCGGTCGTGCCCGTGGCTACCACGGCGTGAACATCGCTGGCACCAGCCTCGGTGGCGTCAACGGCAACCGCAAGCTGTTCGGCCAGGCGATGATGGATGTCGATCACCTGCCGCACACTTTGCTGGCGAGCAATGCCTTCTCCCGTGGCATGCCGGAGCAGGGCGGTATCGCCCTGGCGGATGAGCTGCTGAAACTGATCGAGCTGCACGATGCTTCGAACATCGCTGCGGTGTTCGTTGAGCCTCTGGCCGGTTCCGCTGGCGTACTGGTTCCACCACAGGGTTATCTGAAGCGTCTGCGCGAGATCTGCGATCAGCACAACATTCTGCTGGTGTTCGACGAAGTGATCACCGGTTTCGGCCGTACCGGCACCATGTTCGGCGCCACCACCTTCGGCGTGACCCCGGACCTGATGTGCATCGCCAAGCAAGTCACCAACGGCGCGATTCCGATGGGCGCGGTGATTGCCAGCTCCGAGATCTACCAGACCTTCATGAATCAGCCGACGCCGGAATACGCCGTGGAATTCCCGCACGGCTACACCTACTCGGCGCACCCGGTGGCTTGCGCCGCAGGTCTTGCGGCACTCGACCTGCTGCAAAAGGAAAACCTGGTGCAGAGCGTGGCCGAAGTCGCACCGCATTTCGAAAATGCCCTGCATGGCCTGAAAGGCGCGAAGAACGTCATCGACATTCGTAATTACGGCCTGGCCGGTGCGATCCAGATCGCGGGCCGTGACGGCGACGCCATCGTGCGTCCATTCGAAGCTGGCATGGCGTTGTGGAAAGCCGGGTTCTACGTGCGCTTCGGCGGCGACACCCTGCAGTTCGGCCCAACCTTCAACAGCAAGCCGCAAGACCTTGATCGTCTGTTCGACGCGGTCGGCGAAGTGCTGAACAAGCTCGACTGATTTTTCCTTCTATATAGCTACGTAAATAGCAGGCGCTCCTTGCGGGCGTCTGCGCACAAGAATTCAGGAGTTTTCGATGAGCGTTATCCCGCATTTGATCAATGGCGAACTGGTGACCGAGAACGGTCGCGCGGTTGATGTGTTCAACCCGTCCACCGGTCAGGCGATCCACAAGCTGCCGCTGGCCAGCCAGGAAACCATCCAGAAAGCCATCGATGCCGCCAAGGCTGCGTTCCCGGCCTGGCGCAACACTCCACCGGCCAAACGTGCCCAGGTGATGTTCCGCTTCAAGCAACTGCTGGAGCAGAACGAAGCACGCATCTCGCAATTGATCAGTGAAGAACACGGCAAGACCCTGGAAGACGCTGCCGGTGAACTGAAGCGCGGTATCGAGAACGTCGAGTTCGCCTGCGCAGCGCCCGAAATCCTCAAGGGCGAGTACAGCCGCAATGTCGGCCCGAACATCGATGCCTGGTCGGACTTCCAGCCGCTGGGCGTAGTGGCCGGGATTACCCCGTTCAACTTCCCGGCCATGGTGCCGCTGTGGATGTATCCGCTGGCGATCGTCTGCGGCAACTGCTTCATTCTCAAGCCGTCCGAGCGTGATCCGAGCTCGACCCTGCTGATCGCTCAACTGCTGCTGGAAGCCGGCCTGCCGAAAGGCGTGCTGAGCGTGGTGCACGGTGACAAGACTGCGGTGGACGCGCTGATCGAAGCACCGGAAGTCAAAGCGCTGAGTTTTGTAGGCTCGACGCCGATTGCCGAATACATCTATGCCGAAGGCACCAAGCGCGGCAAACGCGTGCAGGCACTGGGCGGCGCGAAGAACCACGCGGTGCTGATGCCGGATGCGGATCTGGACAATGCGGTCAGCGCACTGATGGGCGCGGCTTACGGTTCCTGCGGCGAGCGCTGTATGGCGATCTCGGTTGCCGTGTGTGTGGGCGACCAGGTGGCGGACGCACTGGTGGCCAAACTGGTTCCACAGATCAAGGCGCTGAAAATCGGTGCCGGTACTTCTTGCGGTCTGGACATGGGGCCGCTGGTTACCGGTCAGGCGCGCGACAAGGTCAGCGGCTATGTCGAAGACGGCGTGGCGGCGGGCGCGACCCTGGTGGTCGATGGTCGTGGTCTGAGTGTTGCCGGTCACGAAGAAGGCTTCTTCCTCGGTGGCTGTCTGTTCGACAACGTCACCCCTGAGATGCGCATCTATAAAGAAGAGATCTTCGGGCCGGTACTCTGCATCGTCCGGGTGAACAGCCTGGAAGAGGCGATGCAACTGATCAACGATCACGAATACGGCAACGGCACCTGCATCTTCACTCGTGACGGTGAAGCGGCGCGTCTGTTCTGCGACGAGATCGAAGTCGGCATGGTCGGTGTCAACGTGCCGTTGCCGGTGCCGGTGGCTTACCACAGCTTCGGCGGCTGGAAGCGTTCGCTGTTCGGTGACCTGCATGCCTATGGTCCGGATGGTGTGCGCTTCTACACCCGTCGCAAGGCGATCACCCAGCGCTGGCCACAGCGTGCGAGTCATGAAGCCTCGCAATTCGCATTCCCTAGCTTGTAAGTAGAAGGGCAACGCAAAGAAGGCCGACCTTTCAAGGTCGGCCTTCTTGTTTTCGGGCTTTTTTGACCGATATGACAGATTTATGAAAATAGGGGTTGACGGCAGATTCTGAGTCTCTATAATTCGCCCCACTTCCGGCGCAGTCGAAACGGAAAACTCCTTGAGATTCAATGAGTTATGTAAGTTTCGATAGCGGATGGCTTCAGTTCATCGAAGCCTGGAAGGCGTTGGAAATGCCGGTCTTCTGGCGCTTTCAACGGTTCGGTCTTCTCGATCGAAAGCGGAGAAAAAGAGGTGTTGACAGCAGCGTGTAACGCTGTAGAATTCGCCTCCCGCTAACGAGAGATCGGAAGCGCAAGTGGTTGAAGTTG
>NZ_QWFC01000006.1:0-43262 GCF_003576265.1 Pseudomonas sp. 91RF | reverse complement strand
AAGGCGCCGGCAGTGATCAGGCCTTGTTTTTCGCCGGTAACCGACATGTACGCTGGTGTTGCCATGGGAGGTGCTCCTTGCGGATAAAGTTAGGGTGCCCGGGAGGCGAAATCGCCCGGTGGGTGCCTGACTGTTATCAAAGAGCGTGCCAGTTTTTCAGAAGCCTTGTAGATCAAGGGCCTGGTGCAGAGGGAGCTGTTTTCTGGGCGAAAAAACCTGCATTTCAGGCAAAAAGTGCGCAAGAAGTTGCGCAGTACTGCGCAACTTCTTGCGCACTTGGCTGCAGCCCTTGATGTGCAAGGGCTGCAGCGATTCTGATGGGGTTTTTATTATGGGGAACTGCGCAACTTCTTGCGCAGTATGGCCAAGCGCCGCTTCGTCGCGTTATCGGGCAAGCGCCTTCAAACATTCCTCGATCGAACGCCGTTGAGTCTCGGCATACAAGCCCAGTTCATCGATGGTCGAACGTCCCAGGGACAGTTCGAATGACTGCCGGTTGGAGTGCTCGCCATAGTGCGTCTGCGCGGCGTCCCCCAGGTTCGACTGAAAAATCCCCGCCGCACTCACCGGCAGGAAATCTTCGTACACCAGCGGTTCGGCTTTCACATAGCCGTCGCGCAACAAAGCTTGCAGCGAAACCTCAGCGGGACGACCCGCCGCAAGCCCTTTGTCTGTCAGGAAATAACGGAAGTAGGCCAATTCCTGCTCGCGCATGCCTTCGAGGCTGTCAGGAAATTCGCTGAAGTGCTGGGTCATCAGCGCGTTGTAGCGTGAGGCGTTGCCTTCGTTGGGGAAATCGCCCAATTCATCTCGCGCCGCATTCAGCAGACGGTCGTACAACGCCCGGCCCTTGGGTGTCAGCGCTGCACCTCGTTGTTCGATCTCGCCGAAGCGAGCGCTGTGGCTGCCGCGGGTTTGCGTCTGGTCGGTGAAGGCGATCGGCTCGTCCAGTGCCTTGAAACTGGTCTGGCGCAGGAGGATCGGATGCTGCCGGCGCGGCGGCCCTTCGATCACCGCTTTGGGCGTGATGCCATGCAGCGGCATCTGCGCCTGAACAATGTCGATGTCCAGCGTACGCGGTGTCAGGTGGTTGATGTGCGGGCCTTTGAACGCAACCACATCGGCAATCAGACGATGCTGGGCGCTAAGGGTCTGGTATTGCGCGGCGGTGACGGTGGCGCTGTGGTGCCAGCGAAAAGTCTCCAACGCTTGCAGGACAAATTCCCCGGCTTCGGACTCAGTCAGTCCACCAACGGCTTCAGCCTGTTCAATCAGGCGCAATGCCTCTGACGTAAAGATCGAACGCTGATCCAGCACTGATTGGGCGAAGGCCCGCAACTCGGGATCTTCAATCAATTCCAGTCGCAACAACGAAGTGAACACCCGGAACGGGCTGACCTGCAGCGCATCTTCATGCACTGCTCGAAACGCCGTGGAATGCACCGGCACCCCGGCGGGGGTCAGGTCGTAATAACCCACGGGCTGCATGCCCATCACCGCAAACAGGCGGGCGAGGGTGGCCAGTTCGGCGGCGGTGCCGACGCGGATTGCGCCGTGGCGCTCCATGTCCAGCCGTTCGATTTCGCCGGTGCTGTGCAGTTGGCGGGCGATCTGCGGCTCGCGGGCCAGCACTTCACGGTTGGTCTGCTCCACCAGTTCCATCAGTGCACCGTACAGCGGCACTTCTTCGCGGTACATGTCGGACATCGCTTTGGAGAAGCGTTGGCGGATCAGGTCGGGACTGACGAACGGCTGCACGGTCATGAAAAAAATTCCTGGCACGGTCACGTAAAGGATGGGGGAAAAGATCGCAGCCTTCGCCGACGCGGGCAAACGAAGAATCCTACGAACTTCATTCTGCCAACGACTGACCGGTTACCTCTCCACGCGTGAGTTTTCCCCCAGAAACTCCCGATACAAACGCGCCGTGTTCGACGGCTGCTCGACCATCGGCATGTGCCCGACGCCATCCCACACATCGACCCGCAGATTGGCGATGCCCTTGCTCCACACCGGCACACTGCTGACATCGATCAACCGGTCCTTGCGACCCCAGAGCAACAGCGCCGGACATTTGATGTCCGGCAACTTCGGTTCCATCGGCGGACTTGCGCGAAAATCCCGGAAGATCTCTTCCAGTTCGTCCCGTTGTTGCTCGTAGCGCTGGGCAATCGCGTCGAGCACCAGACCGGGCACCCACGGCGGCGAGGCCATGGTCATCGCATAGAAGTGTCGGAATTCTTCCCGGGAGTTGATCAGGAACGGATTGTGCCCACGAGCGAGGTGACGCTCCATGTCGCTGGCCTCGGGCGCGGTGACGCCGGCCGGGTCGATCAGCGCTACCGAAGCGATGCGATCCGGGTAGGTCGCCGCCAGCCACGCGGCGATGTAACCGCCCATGGAGTTGCCGATCACGTGGACTTTTTCGACGCCGCAGACGTCGAGCAGCTGGATCATGCGTTTGGCCTGAACCGGAATGTCGTAGCCTCCACCGGCCTTGAAGCCGGTTTCGCCGTGACCGGCCAGGTCCGGGATAATTACCCGGTACTGCCCGACAAAGTGCCGGGCGAAGCGCAGCCACAGGTTCTTTTCGGCGCTGTAGCCGTGCAGCATCAGAATGCTGCTCGACGCTTCATACGGCCCGCCTTGCCAGGTCGACACCGTCATTTCGGCGATCGGCACTTCAATCTTGTGCAGCCGATACAGCCTGGCCTCCAAAGCTGCGCTCAGGTCGTAGAGCCAGTGACCGACCGCCGGGTAGCTCAACCAGCTCCAGGCCACGAAAACTGCGAGGGCGACAAACAGCAAAAGCATCGTGGGTCTTCCTTGTTCAAGACAGAATGTGGTCGGTCGGTTTCAGCACCCGGGTCAAGCGGTGGTAGCTGAAACTGAAGCCGGGGAACATCGCGATCACATGACCGCTCCTGCTTTGGTACCAACTGTGGCAGCCGCCGGTTTTCCAGACCGTGCGTTCCATTTCCCGATGAATCATCTGAGTGTAGGTACGTTCTGCTTCGGGGCGAACTTCGATGCTGCGCAGACCTTTGGCCTGTACGGTGCGGATGCAGTCGAGGATGTAGTTCATCTGCGATTCGATGATGAACAGCGCCGAGGTATGCCCGATGCCGGTGTTCGGCCCGGTGACGATAAACAAGTTGGGAAAGTCCGGCAGACTGGTACCGAGGTAGGCTCGTGGGTATTGCGCCCAGACATCGCGCAGTTTTACGCCGTTTTTCCCGCTGACCGGGTAGGAAATCACGCCATCGGTGGCGTCGTAACCGGTCGACCAGACAATCAGATCGACGTCGATGTGCTGGCCATCCGTGGTGAGGATGCCGGTTTCATCGAGGCCGGCGATACCTTGTTCGCGGCTGTGCAGCGAAACGTTGGGCCGGGTCAGCGCCGGGTAATAAGTGTTGGAGAGCAATACCCGTTTGCAGCCGATGGTGAAGTCCGGCGTCAGTTTTCGCTGCAGTTCAGGATCGGTCACCTGGCGTTTGAGAAACTTCAGCGCCTGGTTCTGCACCATGTGAATCGCCGGTTTCGAATATTTGAAGGCGATGATCCGGGTTTCGAACTGCCAGTAGATCAGCCAGCGCAACAGCTTCCAGGCCGGTTTCAGCCCCAGCAGCCAGCGCTGGAAGCGTCCGAACTTTCGGTCGGGGCGCGGCAGCACCCAATGGGGGGTGCGCTGAAAGACGTGCAAGTGCGCGACATCCGGTGCAATTGTCGGGATCACCTGCACCGCACTGGCACCGCTGCCGACGATCGCCACGCGTTTACCGCGATAGTCGTAGCTGTGATCCCAATTGTTTGTATGAAAGGTCTTGCCTTGAAAGCGATCCCGACCGGGGAAGGGCGGCACGACCGGTTGACTCAGCGGTCCGGTGGCATTGATCACGAACTGCGCGTAATAGGTGCCCTTGGCGCCGGTGTGTACGGCCCAGCGTTTTTCGTTTTCATCCCATTCGATGCGCTCGACATTGGCTTGCAGCTCCACCCGCTCGCGCAGGCCGAAACGCTCGATGACGTGTTCGGTGTAGCGATGCAATTCGGCTTGCCCGGCGAACATCTGCGTCCACGGGTAGGACGCGAACGACAATGAATACAGGGGTGACGGCACGTCCACCGCCGCGCCGGGGTAGGTGTTCTGGCACCAGGTGCCGCCGAAAAAGTCCCGCCGCTCCAGCAAACGAAAATCGTCGATGCCGGCCTTGAGCAAATTGACCGCCGCGCACTGGCCGCCAAACCCGCTGCCGATGATCAACACTTGATAGGTCTGCATGGGCCTCCTTCTTAGAGTCTTTTTTCCATTTTCCACCTTTCATGTATAGCCAATCATTTGCCTGCCGTGTGCCGGAAATGGCGGGCCGCGGGGGGGAGACTGCCGGCCGCTGGCCGGTGATGGCTATTTAACGTTGCCCTGTTAGACTCCGAGCACATCCTTTTGCGGTGTACTCGAGGCCCTTATGGGAAGAACGGGAGGAAAAGGACTTTCACTGGCCAGGAGGCTTTACACATCGCGAACCCTGGGGCTGGTCCTGGGGCTTTTGTGCGTGAGCGTCGCGATGTATCCGCTCGATCCCCCGGCCTGGGTCTGGGCGCTGATGGTGTTCAACGGCCTGGTCTGGCCACATCTGGCGTATCAGTGGGCGCGACGTTCGAGAGTCCCTTATCACGCCGAACACCGCAATTTGCTGATCGATGCCTTCCTTGGCGGCCTCTGGGTCGCGGCCATGCAATTCAATCCGCTCCCCAGTGCCACGACCATTTCGATGATGGCGATGAATAACGTTGCCATCGGCGGTCTGCGCTTTCTGTTGGCAGGGTCGGCGGCGCAGTTGCTTGGCGTCTGTGTCGGGCTGGTGGTGTTCGCCCCTGCCTTCATCCCTTCGACCACACCGGCGCAGATGTATGCCTGCTTGCCGTTATTGATGCTGTACCCGTTGGCGCTGGGCTGGATCTGCTTTCGTCAGGCCTACACCCTGGGGGTGCAGAAACGTGAATTGCTGGCCCTGAGCCGTACCGACAGCCTCACCGGTCTGCTCAATCACGGCGCCTGGAAGGATCAACTGGAAATCGAATTCCTGCGCTGCAAAGGCCAGCAAAAAGGCGCGGCGATTGCGCTGATCGACATCGACCACTTCAAGGCGATCAACGACACCTACGGCCATGTGGCCGGCGATATCGTCCTGCGTCAGCTGAGCAAGATGCTCAAGCAGAACCTGCGCATGGCGGACGTGGCCGGGCGCTACGGCGGCGACGAGTTCTGCGTGATCCTGCCGGACTTGCCGCTGTTCAATGCGGCGCAGGCGATGGAAGCCTTGCGTGAGCGTTTTTCCTTTCTGGTGTACGAGCAGAACCCGGCGCTGAAAGTCAGCCTGAGCATCGGCCTGGCCGCACTCGATCCGGCTCACGGCGATGCGACGCGCTGGCTCAATGACGCCGACCAGGCGCTGTACGAAGCCAAGGCGACCGGGCGCAACCGAGTGATCTGTTGCAATGACGATCCGCCACGGCGCGAGGTGTTGGGTTCGGTTTGAACGGATGGGGTGTCGCATCCGGGATAGAGCCTTGGGGCGATGTCAGGTACGGTTCAGTACCCGACACGAAACAAGGATTGATTCATGACGTTCAAATTCCCTCGTTCCCTGCTGGCCGCCGGTCTCGGCCTGACCCTCTCTTTCGCAGCCGCTGACGCCTTCGCCGAACCGCACAAACAAGTGCTGGCCGACGCCGAGCAATACAAACCCGAAGCCCTGAAATTGCTGGAGCGCCTGGTCAATATCGACTCCGGTTCCGGCGATGAAAAAGGCCTCAAACAAGTCAGCGAAATCGCTATTGATGAGCTGAAAAAGCTTGGCGCGACTATTGAACTGGTGCCCAACACCCCGGAAAAAACCAATCACGTGCTCGCCACGCTCAAAGGCACCGGCAAGGCGAAAATCCTCCTGATGGCGCACATGGACACGGTGTTCAAGGAAGGTTCCGCCGCCGAGCGTCCGTTCCACATCAAGGACGGCCGCGCCTATGGGCCGGGGGTGATGGACGACAAGGGCGGGATCGTCGCCGGCATCTACGCGCTGAAAATTCTGAAGAACCTCGACTTCAAGGACTACGCACAAATCACTTTCCTGCTCGATGCCAGCGAAGAAACCGGCTCGGACGTCGCCATCGACCTGATCAAGAAAACTGCCAAACTTCACGACGTGACGCTCAACCTCGAACCGGGCCGTCCGGCGGATGGTCTGGTGGTGTGGCGCAAGGGCAGTGCCACCGCGCTGGTCGAGGTCAAGGGCAAGGCCGCTCACGCCGGCGTCGCGCCGGAACTGGGGCGCAACGCGGCGATGGAAGCGGCACACCAGATCCTGCAACTGGGCAAGCTCGGCGACGAAGCCAAGAAAACCACCATCAACTTCACCGTGCTCAAGGCGGGCGACCGCACCAACGTGATCCCGGATCAGGCCACGGCCAAGGCTGACGTGCGGGCGGCGGTGCCGGAAGAGTTCGACCGGATCGAGAAGGATCTGGCGCGGGTGTCGCAGGACAAATTGATCCCCGATACTGAAGTGAAGACCTCACTGCAACGCGGTTTGCCGCCGATGCCGCAGACGGCGGAGTCGGATCGTTTGATGGCGATGGCCAAGGGGATTTACGGTGAGATTGGCCGCAAGCTGACTGAAGAAGGTAGTGGCGGGGCGGCGGATGCCAGTTTGTCGGCCGGGGTAGGGACGCCGACGCTGGATGGGTTCGGGATTGTTGGCGGCAATATTCATACGCCGGAGGAATATGCCGAGGTGGAGAGTGTGGCGCCGCGGATTTATCTGTTGTCACGGATGATTATGGAGTTGGCGAAGCAGTAACGGCAGCTAGCGGTTTCGCGGCGGGCGCCATGCGAGTGGACTCGTAATGGCGTCGGGCCGCGCTGCCTCTTTGTCGCGTGGTGCAGGGTTACTCTTTGACGCTCATGTATTCCTTGGCCCAGAGGATGTATTCCTCAGGCTGGGTGTAGGTGTGGGTCAGTTCGGTGGCGCTCAGGTCCGAGGCCTGGGTGAAGATCTGGCGCTGTTCGCGCAGGCTGTCGTAAGTCGCCTTGATCGCCGCGAAATAAGCACCGTGGCCGTCGATGGTCACGCGCACACCCAGTTCGGCCAGGCGTTTGTCGTCGCGCAGTGCCGGGTTGCCGTAGGTCACCAGCATCAGCGGGACGGTCAGGTGTTCGGCGATCTGCTCGAGCTGATCGAAGTCCTGGATGCCGACCATGCAGATACCGTCAGCGCCTGCAGCCTGGTAATGCTTGGTGCGGCTGATGATTTCCTGGTTCGGCAGGATGCCGGCGTTGGTCCTGGCGATGATCGCCATTTCCGAGTCGACCCGGGCTTCCAGTGCCGCGCGGATCTTGCCGACGCCTTCGGCGACAGTGATCAGGTCGGTGGATTTGCGGCCGAACTGGGCCGGCAGCAGGGTGTCCTCGATGGTCAGCGCGGCGACGCCGGCGCGTTCCAGTTCGACGATGGTGCGCATCACGTTGAGCGCGTTGCCGTAGCCGTGGTCGGCGTCGGCGATCACCGGCAACTGGGCGACGCGGCCGATACGGGTGGCCTGCTCGGCGAATTCACTGAGGGTGATCAGGGCAAAGTCCGGCGCACCCAGCACCTGCAACGAGGCGACCGAACCGCCGAGAATCCCTACTTCAAAACCCAGGTCAGCGGCGATGCGGGCGGACATCGGATCGAACACCGAGGCGGTGTGATAGCAGGTGTCGGAAGCCAGCAGCTGACGGAAGTTACGGCGCAAATCTTGATGAGAAAGCCTGGTCATACGAGTTCCACCAATACAAAGGAATGGAAAGGCTTGAGCAAAGGTGTCAACGCCGAAGGTGAAAAGGCTATCACGCCAATGGGTCAAGGATCATGACGAATTAACGAGGAAGTTAACCAGGAAAAACCTGTTCAGGCTTTCTTGCTGCAGGCAGAGGCGCTCAGGCCGCCACTGCCTGCTGCTGTTGATTGGGCAGCGGCACAGCCCGTACCGAGTTGCCCGGCTGCAATTGCAGGCGTTTGGCGGTGAGACGGTCGATCACCAGACTGCTGCCGACCCGACGGCCCGCAGCGACGGTGATGCGGCAGTTTTCCAGACGGCGGTTGTGGATCAGCCACAACGGCGCCTGTTCGTCCGGCGTGCCGATGCTCAGGGTCAGTTCCAGGCTGTCGCGCACGGTACGGATACTGCGGATCGGCGCCTCGATCACCGGGCCACCGTCAAAGATGTCGATATAGCCTTTGTGGGCGAAACCCTCGGACTGAAGGATCTTCAGCGCCGGTTCGGTGTTGGGATGAGCCTGGCCGATCACGGCCTGGGCCTGTTCGGTGAGCAGGCAGGTGTACAGCGGCTGGCGTGGCATCAGTTCGGCGATGAACGCCTTGTTGCCCAGCCCGGACAGGTGGTCGGCGTGACTGAAGTCCATCTGGAAGAAGTGCCGGCCCAGACTGTCCCAGAACGGCGAGCAGCCTTGTTCATCTGCACTGCCACGCAGTTCGGCGATCATTTTCTCGCCGAACAGGTGCGGGAATTCGGCGACAAACAGCAAACGCCCCAATGACAGCAGACGTCCATTGCTGCCGTGGCGTTGGTCGTGGCGCAGGAACAGCGAGCACAGTTCCGATTGGCCGGTCAGTTCATTATTGAGGAACAGGGTCGGAATCTGCCGCTGGATGCCCAGATCCGGTGCCGAACTGACGGTCAGCCCGACCCGGTAGTTGTACCAGGGCTCGCGCAGGCCGACGGCGCCGGCAAGGGCGCTGACGCCGACCACTCGTTGTTCGTCGTCTTCAAGCACGAACAGATAATCGGCATCGGCCCGCTCGACCTGCTCGGCGAACGCCCGTTGCGCCCAACGTACCCGGTGGGCCAGGCGATCTTCGTTGGCGGGCAGGGTGGTGAACCCCGGCCCGGCCTGTTGCACTAGCGTCATCAATGCTGGCAGGTCACTGACTTGGACCGGACGGACAATCATGCTGCAACTCCTTTTGCGCGCCTGCTCGGGCACCGTCGTTGGGTGAGGGCGCGATTCACAGGGCAACCACCCGGATCGTGTCGCCAGCGCCGACATTCAGCGCTGCGCATATCGCCGGCGTAAGTGCCAGGGGCTGACCGGGCTGGTAATCCAGCTCGGCGACCACCGCCCGAAAGCCATGCAGTGCATCGTTGCTCACCAGATAGCGACCGCGGGCGTCGATCAGAGGTTCCTCTTGAACCGTTGCGATCTGGCTCTGCACGATCGAGCGGATGTTGGCGGTGCGCGCATACAAGGTCGGGCCGGCATCGAACAGGTCGATGTAGCTGTTGGTTTCAAAGCCTTCGCGCTCGAGGATGTCGAACGCTTCCTGACCGTCCGGGTGGATGCGGCCGATGCACTCCTGCGCCGCCAGCGGCAGCATTGGCACGTAGATCGGGTATTGCGGCATCAGTTCGGCGAGAAACGTACGGCTCTGCAAGCCGCACAGGCGCTCGGCCTCGACGTAGGGCAGGTCGAAGAAATGTTTGCCCAGTGCATCCCAGAAAGGTGAGTGCCCCTGTTCATCGCTGTAGCCGACGATTTCGGTGATGACCGCTTCGGCAAATCGTTGCGCGTGAGCTGCGATGAACAGCAGGCGCGCCCGTGACAGCAACTCGGAAAACGGCGTGCGCACCAGCGCTGCGTCGATGTGAAATCCGCGCAGCAGCGTGTGGCCGCTAAGGTCGTGACACAGCGACAGTGCCGGAACGCCGTGTTCGATGTTCAGTTCCCGCGAAGCACTGGTGAAATGGCGATTGCGCAGGCTGTAGAACGGTTCGTTGAATCCGGCAGTGGCGAGAATTTCCGAGCAGCCGACGAGGCGACGGCTTTCCAGGTCTTCCAGCACGAAAAAGTAATTCTCCGGGCCCTGGGCCGCAGCATCCGTGTCGAACGAGGCGCAGGACGCGGCGATTTTTTCGCCCAGGTGCTGGCTGTCATCCGGCAGGGACGTGACGCCCACCAGGCTGTCGCGAGCCAGTCGTTGCAATTGAGGCAGGTCGTTTGGCTCGACTGGACGTAAGACCAGCATGGATGCACTCCTGTATCAAAAGGTTCGGCCCATTCGCCGAACCTGACTATCACTGTCGGTTTCCACGCGTTAAAGCGGCGGTCGCCTGATTTGTTGTCAGACGCCGCTCTTTTTCTTGTCAGCCATTGCTCGGGTCAGGCAGCGCGGTACTGGCGCCGAGCTTGTTCAGGAAGAACAGGTACACCAGACCCAGGGCGATCCAGATCAGGCCGAGTTTCTGGGCATCGACGCCCATGTTGTACATGATGGCCGCGACGATGCCGAAGCCGATCACCGGGCAGATCAGGTGACGGATCACCTGGCTGGACTTCTGCCGGCGCCAGTAGTAATTGATCACGGTCAGGTGCAGCAGCATGAAGCCGCTCAGGGCGCCGAAGTTGACCAGCGAGGTCAGGGTGTCGACCGAGTTGATGAACAGGTAGCAGATCACCAGCGACAGCACGGCCACCAGATAAATGCTCAGGTACGGCGTGTTGTGTTTCGGATGGACCTTGGCCAGCACTTTCGGCAGCTTGCCATCGCGGGCCATGCCGAACAGCAGGCGCGAGACCGCCGCTTGCGAAGTGATCGCCACCGCCACGCCCCAGGCCAGAGCCGTGGCCACGCCGGTCAGGGTCGCGAGCCAGCTGCCGGCGGCGATTTCGGCGATTTCATAGAACGCAGTGTCGGCGGACTTGAAGCCCATGCCGGCGGCCAGATCGGTGGCGATCCAGGTCTGTACGACGAAGATCGCGCCCATCACCACCAGGGTGATCAGCGCCGCTTTGCCGACGCTGCGGCCCGGATCGCCCTTGATCTCTTCGGCAAGCGTGGAGATCGCATCGAAGCCGAGGAACGACAGCACCGCAATCGACACGGCTTGCATCAGCAGGGCGAAATTGAAGGTTTCCGGGTGATACAGCGGCGCCAGGGTCAACTGGCCGTTGCCGCCACCGTTGTGCAGGGCGTTCCAGGCGTAGAACAGGAAAATCCCCAGTACAACGAGCTGCGCCAGCAGGAACAGGATGTTCATGCGGGCGGTGAAAGTAATACCGCGCAGGTTGACGAAGGTCGCGCTGACGAGGAATGCCAGGATGAAGCCGACTTTCGGGATGTCCGGGTACAAATGGTTGAGCGCCATCGCCGCATAGACGTAAAGCAGCGGCGGAATCAGCAGGTAGTCGAGCAGCATCAGCCAGCCGGCGAGGAAGCCGACGTGTTGATTCAGGCCCCGTTGAGCGTAGGAATAAACCGAGCCGGCAATCGGAAAGGCCCGGGCCATGCTGCCGTAGCTCAGCGCGGTGAAAACCATTGCCACCATGCCGATGATGTACGCCAAGGGCACCATCCCCGGTGCCTCGGCGTTGACGTAGCCATACACGCCGAAGGGGGCGATGGGGATCATGAAGATCATCCCGTACACCACCAGGTCGGTCAGTGTCAGGCTACGTTTCAACTCCTGTTTGTAGCCGAACTCTTCTATTTCCATGAAGCGCAACTCCTTGTCAGCCAATCGTTCGTTTTAGTTGTTATGTCGGTCCGTCGTTTACAGCGTCAGCAGCGTTTACAGCAATGTTCAAAGCAGTGGAGCCAGATAGTTTGCCCAGCGGGTCACCGCTTCCGGGCTGCGCAGCAGGTCGTTGCGCACCTCGATCAATACCGATTCGAGGCCTCGGGCATCGCCGTGCACCGGCACGGTCATGTCGCCCAGTGGGTCGATTTTGTACGGCTGGTTGCCGACGACTTTCAGCGGATGCTGACCGAGACCGTCGAGCAGACGCTGGGCGTATGCCTTGGCCTGACCGAACAGCACGCCGGCTTCCAGCTCACGCGGCTGGCCGTAATAGATCGGGGTGAAACTGTGAATCCCCACCACCCGCACCGGCCGGCCTTCGGCCAGACGCTCGTCGATCAGTTGTTGCAGCCGTGTGTGAAACGGCTTGAACAGGCACTGGCGACGGTATTCGCGGGTGGCCTCATCGAGCTCGCGATTGCCCGGCACCTGATAGATCTCGCTCTGCGCCGGAATGCTGTCCGGGGCGTGGCGGGGCCGGTTGAGGTCGATCAACAGTCGCGAATAATTGGCGCTCAGCAGTGTGGCGCCGATCTTTTCCGAGAGTTGCTCGGCCAATTCCAGCGCACCGATGTCCCAGGCGATGTGTTCACGCGCAGCCGTGTCATCCAGGCCCAGATTGTTGAGGGCATCGGGGATGTAGCGGCTGGCGTGTTCGCACACCAGAATCAGCGGGTGCGTCGAATCTTCACGGATCAGGTTGTAGACCGGTCGGGTGTACAACCCAAGCTCGGCGGATTCAGTACAGGCGTGCATAGTGCTCACACAGGTCAGCGGGCGAGAGCTGTTCCGTCAGCGCCAGTTCCTCGGTTTTAAGGGCGAAATACGTGTCGAGCAACGGTGCCGGCAGCGCTGCCATCAGCGCTTCGCTGCGACGCAGGCAATCCAGTGCCTGAGCCAGTGAGGCAGGCAGGGCAACGATGCCCCGCGCCTCGCGTTGTTCGTCGTTGAGTGCATCGGGGATTTCATCGGTGATCGCGTTCAGCGCCAGACGCTGTTCGATGCCCAGGCGTCCGGCGATCAGCAGCGCGGCCATCGCCAGGTGCGGTGAGGCGGTGGCGTCCATGGCGCGGAATTCCAGGTTGTACTGCTTCGCCACGGGTTTGTTGCCCAGGCTTACGGTCGGGCAGATGCGCAGCGCCGCTTCGCGGTTCTGCTGGCCCAGGCAAGCGTAGGACGCGCTCCAGTGGTGCGGCTGCAAACGCTCGTACGACACCGGCGTCGGTGCAGTGAACGCACACAGCGCGGGCAGGTAATGCAGCACGCCCGCCGCCCAGTGCTGGCCGAGGGTCGACAAGCCATTGCTGGTGCCGGCGTCGTAGAGCATCGGTTGGCCGACCAGATCCAGCAGACTGACGTGCAGATGCACGCCGTTACACACCGCATCGGCGGCGGTCTTCGGCGCAAAGCTCAGATCCAGGCCCATCTGCCGGGCGATTTCGCGGGTGATCTCGCGCACGTTTACGGCGCGATCTGCCGCCGCCACGCCGAGGGTCGGTCGGCAGGTGATTTCGTATTGATGCTTGCCGTATTCGGGCAGGAACATTTCCGGCTCGACACCTCCGGCGCGCAAGGCGCTGAGCAGCCAGCCACCGAATTCCGCGCCCTGGCGCTGGGATTCGAGAGAGAACGCCAGGTGTTCGGCAAATCCGGCGTGCAGGTTGAATTCGTGTTCGAACGCGGCGTTGACCTGCAACCCGAGCTGATCGCGATAACGCTCGATTTCATCGCTCAGCAGTGTGCGCGGGCAGGCGCCCCAGGGGCGGCCGTCGGTCTCGCGGATGTCGCCGTGGATGAAGTCCAGCGCCGGGGCAGCGGCGTCCGGGCCGTTGCCCACCATGACGCGGCTGGCCAGATCGGGAATCAGCCGCAGATCGCCATAAGCGCCCCACGGGTTGGTCGAGGCGATGATGTCCTGTGGCGTCAACGCACTGTTGGCCGGCACCCAGCCGCAACCGGCGGCTTGATAGTGTTCCAGTTCATCGCTGGGAAACGAGCGGCCACGGGTGATACCGATCAGGTCGGTGGTGACGATGGTGGTCATCGGCAACGGCGACAGGCGTTCGCTCATGGCTGCATCTCCCGCAGACGACCGAGGACGGTGTCGGTGTCGGTGATCCAGCAATAGCCCTTGATCGCGTTCAGGCAGGCGTCGTGGCGTGCCTCGGTGTAGGTCGCGCAGGCGTCCGCCACCAGAGTCACCAGATAGCCACGGTCGGCGGCGTCGCGCACGGCCATGTCCACGCACTGGTCGGTGACGATGCCGGCGATGATCAGATGACGGGTTTCAAGGTTGCGCAGCACGTAGTCGATATTGGTCGAGTTGAAGACCCCGGAGGAGGTTTTGGGTAGCACGATTTCGTTTTCTGCCGGGGTCAGTTCGGCGATGACCTGTGCCTGCGGGCTGCCCTTGGGCAGGTGCATGTCCGACAGTTTGTGATCCAGCGAACGGTCGCGGCCGTCGGCGGTCAGGCTTTCGATCAGGGTGTGCAGCACGTTCTGCCGTGCCTCGCGGAAGGCGTTGAGCAGACGGACCTGATTGGGCACCACTTGCGAGCGTGTGCGATTGAGGAAGTACGCAGCGTCCGGGCCTTCGAGGTGCGGGTCGAACTGCGGTTCGAGCCAGGCACGCTGCATGTCCACCAGCAACAGCGCGGTGTGGTCGGTGACAAACGGCAGGTCCCGCGGCGAGCGGTGGGGAAGGCTGAACATCCTTATTTATCCTCCAGCAAGTGGGTGTCGAAGTCGTTGCGCAGGGCATCGATGCCTTCCAGGCGATCGGCCAGATCCGGGCTGCGCAGGGTCAGGCAAGCGATCAGCGCTTCGACCTGGGCCAGCGCCGGGACCATGGTGTCGAACGGCGAAGCCGATTCCACCGGGGCGCTGATGATCATGTCCGCCAGTTCGCGCAGCGGCGAGGCGTAGATGTCGGTGAACAGCACGACGCGAGCATTGTTGTTCTTCGCTGCAGTGGCCACGCGCAGGGCCTGGGTCTGGTAGCGGCGATAGTCGAACACCAGCACCACGTCCTGGCGTTGCAGGTCGAACAGGCGATCCGGCAGTTGCGCGTTGTCCTCCAGTGCGAAACAACCGGGGCGCAGCAGACGCAAATGATTGAGCAGGTAAGTCGCCATCAGACTGCTGAAACGCCCGCCGAAGCAGTAGACCTGATGGCGCGTATCAAGCAGCCATTGCGCGAGAATCCGCACGTCTTCGGGTTGGGTCAGGGCCTGGGTTTCCGCCAGCAGATTGTGGCTGTGGGCCAGATAGTGGCTCCAGGCATCGTCCTGATTCAGGTTCGAACGGGGTTGCAACAGCGTGCGCGGCGAGCTCAGGCGATGGTCCATGTCGCTGAGCAGGGCGTCCTGGAATTCGGCGTAACCGCCAAAACCGAGTTTTTTTACCAGACGCACGATGGTCGGATCGCTGACGCCGGCGTGTTCGGCCAGCCGCGCCATGGGCCCGAGGCCGTTGCGCGGGTACTGATCGAGCAAGGCCCGGACGACTTTGCGCTCTGACGGCGTAAGGTCCAGGCCGGGATCAGTAATCAGGTCTCTGAGAGGGGGCATCCGGGCTCCTGCTGGATGGGTGTGTTGAATTCGCTTCACAATCCGTTAAAACAGTATTTATGTAACTGACGTTACATGTCTAGTGAATTTTCCGCGGCGTCCGTGAAGCCCCAAAATGGGGCGAGATGCCCGTGTAGCAAGGGCTACACGTCTGTCGATCGTTCGTGTAGTCCATCGCCCATACCCGTGTCAGACATTGCCGCTATTTTGAGGGTGGTCAATTGAATGGTGTTGCCCTGAGCCCTCCGGTTTACGGCACAATTGCCGTCCTGTCGGCACTTCGCCGGGTGTTTTTTACCTTCTGACCGAGTGACTCATTGTGCAAGCCACCCGTTTGACCTTGATTTGCCACGCCAGAACCTTCTCACAAAAATTGGCGCGTTTTCCTACGAACGAAGCTGTTGAAGAAAGCGCTGTAGTGTCTGACTCGTTGGCCGCTCGGTTCGAGATGTCACGCCGTTTGATTTGTGGCCCGGAATTGCGCACGCGTCAGACGGCTCAATGGTTCGGTGATGACGCTCAGGTTGATGAGGCCTTGCGCGATTGCGACTGGGGGCGTTGGCACGGGCAGTCGATCAAGGACCTGCAGCGCAATGAGCCCGAAGCGCTGCAAGCCTGGCTGGAAGATCCCGGCGCCGTGCCCCACGGCGGGGAATCGGTGGCGCAACTCGGTGAGCGAGTGGCCGCATGGCTGGCAACCCTGCAAACCACGCCGGGTCATGTCGTGGCCGTCACGCACCCGTTCATCATTCGTGCAGCGTTGATGCAGGTTCTGCAGGGCCAGGCCTTCCACAGCATCGATGTCGAGCCGTTGGCGGTGGTCGAGTTGAGTTTTTTCGGGCGCTGGCGGCTACGCTTGCCCGGAATCGATTTTGAAGGAAACCGCACATGAAGCGATTGCTGGTCATCGGCATTGGCGCTGGCAACCCCGACTACATCACGATGCAGGCGGTGAAGGGGCTCAATCAGGTGGACGTGTTTTTCCTGATGGACAAAGGCCAGAGCAAAGACAAGTTGATCGACCTGCGGCGAGAAATCTGCGAGCGCTACATCACTGATCGTACCTACCGTTTCGCCGAAGCCCAGAGCCCGGAGCGCGAGCGCGGCGATGTGGACTACAGCACCAGTGTCGATGATCTGAACCGCGCCAGGCAGCAAACCTTCGAACGCCTGATCAATGACGAATTGGCTGACGGGCAGTGCGGCGGTTTTCTGGTGTGGGGCGATCCGGCGCTGTACGACAGCACTATTCGCATCCTCCAGGCGATTCTGGCTTCGGGGCGATGTGCGTTTGAATTCGAAGTCATTCCGGGGATTACCAGCGTTCAAGCTTTGGCGGCGCAGCACAAAGTGCCGTTGAACACCATCGGCCGCTCGATTGAAATCACCACCGGCCGGCGCCTGGCGGCGGGGCAGGTGAGTGATACCGACAGCCTGGTGGTGATGCTCGACGCGGAAGATTCCTACCATCGGGTGGCAGATCAGGAGACAGTGATTTACTGGGGTGCCTACCTCGGCACGCCGGATGAGATCTTGATCAGCGGCAAGCTCAGTGATGTCGCCGATGAAATCGAGCGGGTGCGCAAGGCTGCCCGCGCAAGGCATGGCTGGATCATGGACACTTATCTGTTGCGCAAGCCCTGAGTCACATGTTGCCTGAAGTGACCCTATCGCGAGCAGGCTCGCTCCCACGGGGAAGGTGATTCACTGTGGGAGCGAGCCTGCTCGCGATGGCGTCTGCCAGCTCGCCTCAAGATTCGATCTTGACCTCACGACCAAAGCGCTCGCGATACACCGATGGTGGCACCCCGACCACGCTGCGAAACGCCACGCGAAAGCTTTCCACCGAGCGATAACCGCAGCGCTGGGCGATCTGCTCGGTGTTCTGCGGTGTGCTTTCCAGCAACTCCCGGGCCCGGGCCAGGCGTTCGTGTTGCAGCCAGGCCTTGGGTGACTGGCCGCTGGCTTCGGTAAATTTGCGCAGGAAGGTGCGTTCGCTCATCGCCGCTTCGCTGGCCAGGTCGCGCACTTCCAGTGGTTCGTGCAGGCGCTCGCGGGCCCACTGCATGACGCGCGACAAGTCGCTGCGCGGGGTCGGGCTGACCGGTGTCGGAATGAATTGCGCCTGACCACCGGTGCGCTGCGGCGACATCACCAGCCGTCGTGCCACCGAGTTGGCCACCTGAGTGCCGAAGTCCCGCGCCACCAGATGCAGGCAGGCGTCTATCCCCGCCGCGCTGCCAGCCGAAGTGATCAACTGACCGGAATCGACGTAAAGCACGTCCGGGTCGACATCGATGGCCGGGAAGCGCTCGGCCAGCTCCGAGGTGTAGCGCCAGTGCGTGGTGGCGCCATGCCCGTCGAGCAGCCCGCTGGCGGCCAAAACAAAGACCCCCGAGCAGATCGACAGCAACCGGGCGCCGCGCGAGTGTGCATCACGCAATGCCGTGAGCAATGCCTCGGGCACCGGCGCATTTCGGTCGCGCCAACCGGGAATGATGATGGTGCGCGCCTGCGCCAGCAGCTCCAGACCGCCGTCGGCCAGCACCTGAATCCCGCCCATGGCGCGCATCGGACCTTGATCGACGGCGGCGATACAGTGTTCGTACCACGGGAATTCGAACTCCGGCCGGGCGAGGCCGAAGATCTCCACGGCGATGCCGAACTCGAAGGTACAGAGGCCGTCGTAGGCCAGAATCGCGACCAGTCCAGGTGAATCAGGCATTTGGCGGAAAGTTCCCGGTGAGTGTCTTGTGCGCCACTGTAGCGGCAAGCGGCGGCTCGATAAAGTCTATTCATCCCTTCACAGACGTAGGAGCAACACAACATGCCCAGCCTGGTTCGCGAAATTCCTGCCGCCCCTTCGGCCATTGCCCTGATGCACTTCAGCAACCGTCTGACCTTTGAAACCGATTGTTCCGACGTCTTCAATAGCCAGGAGGCCGGCGAGGTCGATTTCGTGCTGGTGGACGTGCGCGGACCGCTGGCCTTCGAGCGCGGCCATGTGCCAGGGGCAATAAACATTCCCGGGCGTTTGCTGACGGCGGACGGGCTGGTGGACTACTCGAAAAACACCCTTTTCGTGGTGTATTGCGCGGGGCCTCACTGCAACGGCGCCAACAAGGCTGCGGTGAAGCTGGCGGCGCTGGGTTATCCGGTCAAGGAAATGATCGGCGGTGTGACCGGCTGGCTCGATGAAGGCTTCGAATTGAGTGTTGCGGCACCGCAAGCCGCGCCCCACCCGATTGCCTGCGATTGCTGATAATCAGAGAGTTGCCGCCCTCGGCGGCATCTTTCAATGGCTTTGTCCTACAAGGTTTGCACCGCTCTGGCGCACACTTTTCCTACATGATGGCACTCGCCGATTTTCTGTAAGTATTTGTCGCTTAAACACAATTTGCCCCGTGCGCGCCGCCATAGACTGCCGGCCACTTCGGTTTCTTTGCGCTCCATAGCCCAAGGCCGAACCTGACAATCGAAAGCTGCCAATAAAAGCCTCCGCACACGGGAGTAATAAATGAAAAAGCTGGTTATGTTCGGTGCCCTGGCACTGTCGATGTTGTCCCTGACCGCCGTGGCCGAAGACGCCAAGCCGATCCGTATCGGTATCGAAGCCGGTTACCCGCCATTCTCGATGAAAACCCCTGACGGCAAACTGGCCGGTTTCGATGTGGACATCGGCGATGCGCTGTGTGAGCAGATGAAAGTCAAATGCACCTGGGTCGAGCAGGAATTCGACGGTCTGATCCCGGCGCTGAAAGTGAAGAAGATCGACGCGATCCTGTCCTCGATGACCATCACTGACGACCGCAAGAAAAACGTCGATTTCACCATCAAGTACTACCACACCCCGGCGCGCTTCGTGATGAAGGCAGGCTCCGGCGTGAAAGACCCGCTGGTCGAACTCAAAGGCAAGAAAGTCGGCGTGCTGCGTGCCAGTACCCACGACCGTTACGCCACCGAAGTGCTGGTGCCGGCCGGGATCGAACTGGTGCGTTACGGCTCGCAGCAGGAAGCCAACCTGGACATGGTCTCCGGTCGTATCGACGCGATGCTGGCCGACTCGGTCAACCTGAGCGACGGCTTCCTGAAAACCGACGCCGGCAAAGGCTTCGAATTCGTTGGCCCGACCTACGAAGACGCCAAATACTTCGGCGGTGGCGCCGGTATTGCCGTGCGTAAAGGCGATACCGAGCTGGCAGAGAAATTCAACACTGCCATCAACGAAATCCGCGCCAACGGAAAGTACAAGCAAGTGCAGGACAAGTACTTCGACTTTGACGTGTACGGCCATTAATACGCCGTAGAAAAAGTGGCCCCGTTGACGCGGTGGCCACTTTTTTTTCGCCTGTGATTTATCCTGTCAGCACATTTTCAATGCAGTCGCTGTCTGGCAGCGACTACAGAATTTCCGGAGTTCCCCATGCAACGCATCGATCATGTTCTGCCCTGGAGCCACCTGGGCAGCGAACGCTCCCTCAGCGTCTTCCGTTACGGCGCCGGCCCGCGCAAGGTCTACATCCAGGCCAGCCTGCACGCCGATGAGCTGCCGGGGATGCGCACCGCGTGGGAACTGAAAAAACGCCTGGCCGAGCTGGAAAGCAACGGTCAGTTGCAAGGCGTGATCGAACTGGTGCCGGTGGCCAACCCGATCGGTCTCGATCAGCACGTGCAAGGCAGTCACATGGGCCGTTTCGAGCTGGCGAGCGGCAAGAACTTCAACCGCTCCTTCGTCGAACTCAGCGCCCCGGTGGCCGCGCGTGTCGGCGATCAGTTGGGCAGCGATGCCGAGGCCAACATCCGCCTGATCCGTCAGACCATGGGCCAGGTACTCGACGAACTGCCGGCCCCGGCTTCGCAACTGGAAGCGCTGCATCGCCTGTTGCTGCGCCACGCCTGCGAGGCAGACGTCACGCTGGATCTGCATTGCGATTTCGACGCGGCGATTCACATCTATGCGTTGCCGCAACACTGGCCGCGGTGGCAATCCCTGGCCGCGCGCCTGAAGGCCGGTGTGGCGCTGTTGTGTGAAGACTCCGGCGGCAGTTCGTTCGACGAGTCGTGCTCCACGCCGTGGCTGCGCTTGGCGCGGATGTTCCCTGAGGCGGCAATTCCACCGGCCAACCTCGCCACCACCCTGGAGCTGGGCAGCATGGGCGACACCCGGGTCGATCAGGCCCAGGCCAATTGCGAAGCGATTCTGGGTTTCCTCGCCGAGCAGGGCTTCATCAGCGGCGAATGGCCGAAGGCGCCGGGCGAATGCTGCGAAGGCATGCCGTTCGAAGGCACCGAATACCTGTTCGCCCCACACCATGGCGTGGTGAGTTTCCTGCGCGATGCCGGTGAATGGGTCGAGCGCGGTGATGCGCTGTTCGAAGTGGTCGATCCATTGAAGGACCGCGTGACCACCGTACGCGCCGGCACCAGCGGCGTGCTGTTTGCCATCGACCGTGGACGCTACACCCAGCCGGGCACCTGGCAGGCTAAAGTGGCGGGGCGTGTGCCGATTCGGGCGGGCAAACTGATCAACGACTGATGACCCCATCTTCCGGATCGCAGTGTTAGGCTCTGCCCCGACCCCTGCACTGTGTGAAGGAAGGCTTATGTTGAAGGTGTTTGCTCTATTGACCCTCCTGGCGTCCAGCGCCGTCCATGCTCAAACCTCGCTGCAAACCGATCTGCCGCTCAACTACCTGGCCCAGGTTCACCCGGACGCGGAACAGCGTCCGCTGGTGGTGTTTCTGCACGGCTACGGCAGTAACGAAGCCGATCTGATCGGCATGAAATTTCAGCTGCCCAAGCAGTACAACTACCTGTCGGTGCAGGCGCCGATGGCGTTGGGGGAAGGGCGTTTCCAGTGGTTTCGCAAGAAGGGCGACGGTGCCTACAACGGCGAGACCGATGATCTGAAGGTTGCCAGCCAGAAACTGCGGGCCTTTATCGCTGCGGCGGCGCAGAAATATCACGCGCAACCGGACAAGGTTTACCTGATCGGTTTCAGTCAAGGCGCGATGATGACGTATGAGGTGGGGCTGCGGCAGCCGGCGGCGGTCGGTGGCATCGCCGCGTTGAGCGGGCGGGTGTTGCCGGTGCTCAAGGGTGAGCTGAAGTCAGAGCAACAGCACCCGCCGCTGGCGATCTTTATCGGCCATGGCACGGCGGATGACCGCGTGCCTTACAGTGGTGGCACAGCGGCCAAAGAACTGCTGGAGACGCTGGATTACAAACCGCAATTTCATGCCTATCCCGGCGTCGGCCACAGCATCAGCGCGGCCGAGCTTCGGGATTTGAACGACTGGTTGCAGCGACTCAATCCCTGAGCATCATTTTTCCTTGAGGATGGTTTTCACCAACGCATCGTGACCGCTCTTGTCGCTGGCCCGGGAAATCACTTGGACCAGCGCCATGTGCGTGCCGGAGCCTGCGATCAGCGTGGTGTTGAGGGTCTTGCCGCCGCCCTGGGTCGCGGTGCTGTCCACCTGGCGCAGGCCGAGGCCGTTGCCTTTTTGGGTCAGGCTTTTCTCGCTGAGTTTGTTGAAGTCCGGCAGCCCCTTGCGCTGGGCGTCGATGAAGTCGGCCACGGTGCCGTCGAGAAACGCACTGTCGTTGTCCTTGACGTTGTTGCCTTCGGGAATCTGGTTTTCGGCGGTGATGACCACCGTCTTGGTGGCGTCATTGGTGAACATCGTGCCCTTGGCACCGGTCGGGCCGGTCGGCAGCGGGTCGCCGACAAAGCCTTTGGGCAGGACAAAACTGAACTTGCCGTCGAGCATCGAGACTTTCTCGGTGACAGCCTTCTCTTTGGCCTTGGCTGCCTGAGCATTGAGGGCGCCGAAACCGGCCACTGCCGCCAGCAACAGGACGACGGCTTTCTTGCTAAGCAATGACATTCGAATCTCCGAGGGATGGTCGCGCTTGGGCGGCGATCATCCCATGCGAAGTCAATGCACTCCAGTACGGACCATCTGATATCCGGACTTTTGGATGACAGCAATTCAACCGTCTGTCTGAACTGTCATTTCTGACAGGTGCTCGACATGGAGTGGTTATCGTAAAAGATCTTGCGGGACCCAAGTCGCGAGACATTCAGGAGCAATCGGAAATGGCCAGTGAAAAAATTACAAATGTGGAAGTAAAGTACAAACGAGGCAACGAGTATGAACCCGAGTTATTAAAAGTTACGGGACTCGGCCCCGAAGATGGTCGGGGAGATTTTGGGCCGGGGAAAGTTTATTACCAGGCTGGCACCAACTGGATTGCGTTTGCCAAGTGCTATGTTGGCGCTTATGACCATGGAGCTCCGGCCATGATCGAGAATGTCCAGAAAACCAGCGATATTCCTCAAGGGGTTCACAACGTTACGGTTGCGCTGGATAAAGACGGGCCGACCGGTATATCTGCTTCAGATCCGTTGCCAGTCGATTTTCAATAAGTTTGAGAACGCCTCAAACAAGGTACCTGGATCAATGGTTTCAGGTACCTTTTACTTCCGGGCGCATCGCGAGCTGTTTGGTAAAGACCAGCATGGCCAACGAGGTCGCTACTCCCATTGCAAACCCCGCCCAGCCAAACTTCGGCAGCGCAATCGCCAACACCAGACAAAACGCCGAAAACGAATACATCCCCGTCGCCGTCGCCCGCAACAACGCAGCGGTAAACGCCGGGCCACGGGTCTGCTGGGAAAACACCGCCATCACGCTGCCCAGCACCGGGAACACCGCGAGCAATCCGCTCCAGCGCTCGCCGACGGTGCTGGCCAGCATCGTCACCACCAGCGTCAACGCCGCGCCGGCAATCATCCGCCAGATCAGTTTGTCCGACTTCGGCGCCGGCCCACTGACCACAGGTTGCACCTTGGGGAACAGGTAGGGCGCGGCAAGGAGGGCGGTCGCGGCAGCGGCGATGGAGAAGGGCAGCGACGCCGGAATCAGCGACAGGATCAACGCCAATACTGCCCAGACCGATAAAGAAACAATCAACGCCAACGGCCAGTTCGCTCGCTGCGCCACCTGCGCGTACGTGACGCAAAACGCGATCATCGCAAACATGGCCGACAGCGCCGCGACCGCCGATTGCGCGGCAAACGCCGACCCTTGCTCGATGGCGAGGAAAAACAGAATCGGCCCGACCACCACCGGCAACCCCGACAGCCACCCGGCGACGCTGGGACCCCAACGCTTGCCGGCCAGAGAAATCAGCAGCAGGAAACCGGGAATCAGCAGCAGTTTGAGGATCAGCACGCAGGTGTCTCCATCGGGTCAATGTGGGCCACGTTAGCATTGTCGTTAATGGATTACTGCATATGTATGCAAAACATGTATACAAAATGCTGGGCGTGAGAGCCGACTATGCTCTGACTATCAGGGTTTACCGGAGTCGATGCCGCGATGAGCAGAACACCGAAGGTGTTGCGTGGATGCTGCGGAATCGGCTTGTGGGCGCTGTTGCTGACGCCGACCTGGGCCAGTTGGCAGGACGCGGTGCCCGGCGCGCAGATCATCGGCACCGGGGATTTCAGCGTGTTCGGTTTCGACATTTATAACGCCCGGTTGTGGAGTGCCGCGCGTCCATTGGCCGATGGTCAGCCTTTCGCCCTGGAGTTGATCTACCGGCGAAATGTGTCCCGCGATGATTTGGTGAAGGCCAGTGTCAATGAGATCAAACGCCTGGCCGGTTCTTCCATCAGCCCGGCGCAATTGGCGGTGTGGCAAGCGCAGATGCAGCAATCGTTTGTCGATGTGCAGGCCGGCACGCGGATTACCGGGGTGTATCTGCCGGGGCAGGGCGCGCGGTTCTTTGTCGGCCAACAGTTGCAGCACGAGATCGACGACCCGCTGTTCGCCCGGGCGTTTTTCGACATCTGGCTCGACCCGCGCACGCGCAGCCCAGAGTTGCGTCAGCAATTGCTCGGCACTGCCAAACCCTGAGCGCAGCACATCTGCTCTTGGGCGCGTCGACTGAAACGTCTAAGCTGCGCCTTTCGACTTGTTTCTGGATGTGTGCGTGAAATTCAGCTTGCCCAAAATCGCCACCGCGCCGTTCTGCCCGCCGGAAGTGGCCGGCAGCGTCCCGGTTGATCCGAATGCCTCGTTCTTCAAACGCGTGCTGCGTTTTGCCGGCCCGGGTTTGCTGGTGTCGATCGGCTACATGGACCCGGGCAACTGGGCCACCGCCATCGAGGCCGGTTCGCGTTTCGGTTACAGCCTGTTGTTCGTGGTGTTGCTGGCGAGTCTGGCGGGCATGGTTGTGCAATGCCTGTGTTCTCGGTTGGGCATCGCCACCGGGCGTGATCTGGCGCAGCTGTCCCGTGAACGCTACAGCACCCCGATGGCACGGCTGCAATGGGTGCTGGCGGAAATCTCGATCATCGCCACCGACCTTGCGGAAGTGCTCGGCTGCGCACTGGCGTTTCACTTGTTGCTGGGGTGTTCGTTGACCTTCGGCATCGCCCTCACGGCGTTCGATACATTGCTGGTGCTGGCTCTGCAAAACCGTGGTTTCCGCAGGCTGGAAGCGATCATGCTGGTACTGGTGGGCACCATCGGCGTGTGCTTCTTCGTCGAGCTGCTGCTGATCAAACCGTACTGGCCGGACGTTGCCCAAGGTTTCAAACCGTCACTGTCGGCGATCAGCGATGCGGCGCCGCTGTACCTGGCCATCGGCATCCTTGGCGCCACGGTGATGCCGCATAACCTGTACCTGCACACCTCAATCGTACAAACGCGGCTGATCGGCCAGAATCTGGCGAGCAAGCAGGATGCAGTGAACCTGGCGCGCATCGACACCATCGGCTCGCTGGCGCTGGCGTTGCTGGTCAACGCGGCGATTCTGATTCTCGCGGCGGCAGCCTTTCATCAATCCGGACACTCCGACGTGGTGGACATCCAGGACGCCTACCACTTGCTCGATCCGCTGGTGGGCGGCGCGCTGGCCAGTGTGCTGTTCGGCGTGGCGCTGCTGGCGTCGGGGCAGAGTTCGACGTTCACCGGCACCATTGCCGGACAAGTGATCATGGAAGGTTATCTGAACCTGCGAATTCCTTGCTGGCAGCGACGCCTGATCACCCGTGGGCTGGCGCTGATTCCGGCGTTCATCGGCGTGTGGCTGATGGGTGACGGCGCGGTGGGCAAGTTGCTGGTGCTGAGCCAGGTGGTGTTGAGCCTGCAGTTGCCGTTTGCGTTGTATCCGCTGATTCGCATGACCAACGACAAACAGCTGATGGGGCCGTTTGTGAACCGGATGCCGACCCGGATTCTGGCTTGGGGACTGTTTGTGGTGATCAGCGGCGCCAATGCCTGGCTGATTCTGCAGCTGGCCGCCTAACGGCCGAAGGCATCCACCACAAAATCAATGAACACCCGGGTCTTGGCCGGCATCAAGGTGCGACTCGGGTAGTACAGCGATATCGCCCCGGCATCGCAATGCCAGTCGGGCAACAGCCGCACCAGTTCACCACACTCGATCTGCACGCTGACATCGGGCAACACCAGCATCGTCACGCCGAGGCCCAGCAGCGCAGCCTTGCGCATGGCCATCGGATCGTTCAGCACAATATTCGGATTGAGCAGGGCGCTGGCCTGTTCGCCAGCGTCGTTGTGCATCTGCCATTGGCGGATGCGTCCTGTGCGCAGGCCGCGCATGACAATGCCCTGATGATCGGCGAGGTCTGTCGGATGCCGGGGCAGGGTGCGTCCGGCCAAATACGTCGGTGACGCCACTGCCAGTATTTCAGCCGATGCCAGTCGCCGGGAAACCACGCCGGGCGTCAGCTCGAACCCGCCGCCAATCGCCACGTCATAGCCCTCGGCGATCAAATCCACCTGACGATTTTCGAAGTGCCATTCCGGGCGGATCAACGGATAGCGCGCCAGAAATTCCGGCAGCAGCGGCAGCATGTGATCGATGCCGAACGTCGGCGGCAGGCTGATCTTGAGCACACCCGCCGGCTCGCCGCGCTCGGTTGTCACCGCTGCAATCGCAGCCTGTAAGGCGTCGAGATTGCCTCCGATGCTCGCCAGAAAACCTTCACCGGCCTCGGTCAGCGACAGCTTGCGGGTCGAGCGCTGAAACAGCCGCACGCCAAGGTTGCGCTCCAGGATCGCCACGTTGCGGCTGACCGCAGCCGGGGTCAGCGCCAGCAACCGGGCGGCAGCGGAGAAGCTGCCGGTTTCGGCGCTGCGGACGAAGGATTCGAGATTGGCGAGGGTTTCCATGATTTCGACCTGATAGCAATGCTTGAAGATCATTCAAGGCATTACCGGCTAATCAAGTTGGAATGGCAAGCGCAAGATTGGTTTCGAGTCTTACCCCACTTTGAGGAACACACCATGAGCACTATCGGAATCATCGGCGCTGGCGCCATCGGTTCAGCGTTTGCCAAAGCCTTGTCGCGTCAGGGCATCCCGTTGGTCATCGCCAACAGTCGCGGGCCGGAGACCTTGGCTGATCTGGTCGCAGAACTCGGCCCGACCGCCCGCGCCGTCACCCGTGAAGAAGCCGCCGCCCAGGACATCGTGCTGGTCGCGGTGAACTGGTCGAAACTGCCGACCGCACTGGCCGGGCTGCCGGATTTCGGCGGGCGGATCGTCATCGACGCCAACAACTCGATTGAAGCGCCTTCGTTCAAACCGGTGAATTTGCAGGGGCGGCCGTCCAGCGAAGTGTTCGCTGAATGGGTGCCGGGTGCGCGGGTGGTCAAGGCGTTCAACCATCTGCTGGCGCGTTTGCTGGAAGCGGATCCGGCGTCGGAGGGCGGCAAGCGTGTGCTGTTCCTGTCCGGAGATGATGCGCAGGCCAAGGCTGAAGTAGGTGCGTTGATCGATCAGCTCGGCTTTTTCGGGATCGACCTGGGCGAGTTGAGCGTGGGTGCGCGACTGGTGCAGTTCCCGGGCGGGCCGTTGCCGGTGCTGAATCTGGTCAAGTTCGCCTGATTCAATTGCTGCACCCAAAACCAAAGTGGGAGCGAGCCTGCTCGCGATGACGCCGGTTCAGTCAACATTATTGTTGAAGGTAAGGCCGCTATCGCGAGCAGGCTCGCTCCCACAGGTTTTGTGGCAGACAGCGAGCGGATGTCGTGGATCCACCCGCTGTCTGTTATTGCTCTTTGCGTTTAAGCGCGTTCCAGCGCCAGGGCCACGCCTTGACCGCCGCCGATGCACAGGGTCGCCAGACCCTTTTTCGCATCACGCTTGATCATTTCGTGCAGCAGGGTCACCAGCACGCGGCAACCCGATGCACCGATCGGGTGACCGAGGGCGATGGCGCCGCCGTTGACGTTGACCTTGTCCAGATCCCATTGCAGATCCTTGGCCACCGCCAGGGATTGCGCGGCGAAGGCTTCGTTGGCTTCGATCAGGTCGAGTTGGCCGATGCTCCAGCCCGCCTTGTCCAGGCAGCGGCGGGTGGCCGACACCGGGCCGATGCCCATGATCGCCGGGTCGACGCCGGCGTTGGCGTAGGCGGCGATTTTCGCCAGTACCGGCAGGCCCAGGGCCTTGGCTTTTTCGGCGCTCATCAGAATGACCGCGGCGGCGCCGTCGTTCAGCGAAGAAGCGTTGCCGGCGGTGACGCTGCCGTCCTTCTTGAAGGCCGGACGCAGTTTGGCCAGGGATTCGGCGGTGGTGTCGCCCCGTGGCTGCTCGTCGACCTTGAACGCTACCGGATCGCCTTTGCGCTGCGGGATCAGGATCGGGGTGATCTCATCGACAAAACGCCCGGCCTCGATGGCAGCGGCGGCTTTCTGTTGCGACGCGGCAGCGAAGGCGTCCTGCTGCTCGCGGCTGATCTCGTACTTCTCGACCAGATTCTCGGCGGTGATGCCCATGTGGTAGTCGTTGAACGCATCCCACAGGCCATCGCTGATCATGGTGTCGACGATTTGTGCGTGCCCCATGCGCAGACCGGTGCGTGCGCCCGGCATCACATAGTTGGCCAGGCTCATGTTTTCCTGGCCGCCGGCGATGATCACGTCCGCGTCGCCGCAACGGATCGCCTGGGCGCCGAGGTGCAGGGCCTTGAGGCCCGAGCCGCAGACCTTGTTCAGGGTCATGGCCGGCACGGCGTGGGGCAGGCCGGCCTTGATCGCCGACTGGCGCGCCGGGTTCTGGCCGGCGCCGGCGGTCAGCACCTGGCCCATGATCACTTCATCGACCTGAGCACCGTCCAGACCGGTCTGATCAAGCAACTGGCGGATGACCGCTGCGCCCAGATCCACGGCGGAGACGGTGGCCAGTGAACCCTGGAAACTGCCGATCGCGGTACGCGTGGCGGCAACAATGACGACGTCTTGCATTTTCGAATTCCTCACTCGGCAGCGAACTGCATTTCCGGCACGTGATCCGGGATGATCAGTTTACCAGCGGTTTTGGCGACGATTTCCTCGACGCTGACGCCAGGTGCGCGTTCCTTGAGGACAAAAGCGCCATTTTCGATTTCCAGGTAGGCGAGGTCGGTCAGGACGCGCTTGATGCAACCGGCGCCGGTCAGCGGCAGGCTGCACTGGCTCAGCAACTTGGACTCACCGTCCTTGGACGCGTGGGTCATGATGACGATGATGTTGTCGGCACCGGCCACCAGGTCCATCGCACCGCCCATGCCCTTGACCAGTTTGCCGGGGATCATCCACGAGGCGATGTTGCCTTGCACGTCGACTTCGAAGGCGCCGAGCACGGTCAGGTCGACGTGACCGCCACGGATCATCGCGAAGGACTCTGCGGAGTTGAAAATCGAAGCGCCGATGCGCGCGGTCACGGTCTGTTTGCCGGCGTTGATCATGTCGGCGTCGATGGTGTCTTCCGTCGGGAAAGGGCCCATGCCGAGCAGGCCGTTTTCCGATTGCAGCATGACTTCCATGCCTTCGGGGATGTAGTTGGCGACCAGGGTCGGGATGCCGATGCCGAGGTTCACGTAGAAGCCGTCCTGCATTTCGCGGGCGACGCGTTGAGCCATTTGTTCGCGGGAAAGTGCCATGTTCTTGTTCTCCGTCAGCCTGGATTATTTGCGGATGGTGCGTTGTTCGATGCGTTTTTCGAACGTGCCGCAAATGACCCGGTCGACGTAGATGCCGGGGGTGTGGATCTGCGACGGATCCAGCTCGCCGGGTTCGACGATTTCTTCGACTTCGACCACGGTGATCTTGCCGGCGGTGGCGGCCAGCGGGTTGAAGTTCTGGGCGGTGTGGCGGTAGATGACGTTGCCGAAATGGTCGGCCTTCCAGCCTTTGACGATGGCGAAGTCGCCGGTGATGGATTCTTCCATCAGGTACTTGCGACCGTGGAATTCACGCACTTCCTTGCCTTCGGCAACCGGGGTGCCGACGCCGGTAGCGGTGAAGAAGGCCGGAATGCCGGCTCCGCCTGCGCGCATTTTTTCGGCGAGGGTGCCTTGGGGGGTCAGGACGACTTCGATGTCGCCCTTGAGCAGTTGCTCTTCGAACAGTTTGTTTTCGCCAACGTAGGAGGCGACCACCTTGCGGATCTGGCGGTCGGTCAGCAGCACGCCGAGGCCGAAGCCATCCACGCCGCAGTTGTTGGAGACGACGGTGAGGTCGCGGGTGCCCTTGCGCTTGATCTCGGCGATCAGGTTTTCCGGAATGCCGCACAGACCGAAGCCGCCGGCGATCACGGTCATGCCGTTTTCAAGGCCCGCCATGGCTTCCTCGTAGGAATACACGCGCTTGTCGAAACCTGCCATATGCACCTCTTTTATTGTTTGTCGGGCGGCTGGCTAGCCGAATGACTGGAGTGTCTCGCTGGTGGATATATTTGTTAAGTTGATTTTTAAGGTTGATTGATTGATAAAGCTCAACAGTTGGCTTGGTTCTCTGTTCCCACGCGGGAGCGTGGGCAGGATCAAGAAGTGCTCGCCGTCGTCGGCGGGTGGATGTCAGCTTAGCCGTTGGAGCGACACGATCATGACCATCAAGCAGATCCGCGCCTTTCTCGCCGTGGCCCAGAGCCTGAGTTTCGCCGTGGCCTGCGAGCGCCTGCACCTGTCGCAGTCTGCGCTGAGCCTGACCATCAAGGCGCTGGAGGAGGGACTGGGCGGGCGCCTGTTCAGCCGTAACACGCGCAACGTGGCGCTGACCCCGGAAGGGGAATCGCTGCTGCCGCTGGCCCGGCGTCTGATCGCTGACTGGGACAACGCCGAAGACGAAATGCGCCAGCGCTTCAGTCTGCAACGCGGCCGAGTGACATTGGCGGCGATGCCTTCGTTTGCCGGCAACCTGCTGCCGCCGATCCTCAAGACCTTCCGCGCGCGTTATCCGAACGTCAACGTCACGGTCAACGACGTGATCAACGAGCAAGTACTGGAGATGGTCCGCGATCGTCAGGTCGAACTCGGCGTGGCGTTCGAGCCGTTGCAGAACACGTCGCTGACCTTCACACCTCTTTATAAGGACCGCTTCGTCGCGGTAGTGCCACAGGATTCACCGCTGGCCCGGCGCACCGACATCGACTGGCAGACCTTGCTGCAGGAACCGTTCATCACCCTGCAACGCCCCTCGACGGTGCGGGTGATGCTTGAGGAACACCTGCAGGCCCGGGGCATGAAATTGCCCGTGGAATTCGAAAGCCATCAACTGGCGACGGTCGGGCGGATGGTCGCCAGCGGGCTGGGCGTCAGCGCGGTGCCGGCGTTGTGCGCCGAGCAGATGCGCGAACTGGGGGCGCGCTGTCTGACGTTACGTGAGCCGGTAGTGGAGCGGGCGATTGGCGTGTTGACTGATTCCGGGAATGAATTGTCGGCGGCGGCGCAGGCGTTGTTCGACATCCTCAAGGCTGAGCATTGAGGCGTTGTGTCAGTAACGGCAATAGCTGTTCGCAAGACGCCTCGATCTTCACATCCAGCAACTCATCCGCCCGGGTCTTCCCCAGATTGATCGCAATCAGCGGCTTGCCCCGATCCGCCATCACCCGGCACAGGCGAAACGCCGAATACGCCATCAACGACGACCCGACCACCAGCATCCCGGCGGCATTCTCTGCTGCCGCCATGGCTCGCGCCGCCGTCGGTTGCGCCACGTTCTCGCCGAAAAACACCACATCCGGCTTCATCCGTTCGCCTTCGCAATGCGGACAATGCGGCACTTGAAAACGCGCTTCAAAAGCCGGGTCGAGCAGGGTATCGCCGTCCGGCGCCTGCACCGCATCGACACCCGCCAGATACGGGTTCTGCGTCTCCATCAATTGCTGAATCGAATCCCGCTCGCTGCGCCGGCCACAATCCAGGCACAACACCCGATGCAGGCTGCCGTGCAGTTCGATGACATCGTGACTGCCAGCCTGATCGTGCAAGGTGTCGACATTCTGGGTGATCAACCCGCCTATCCGCCCGTGGCTTTGCAGGCTGGCCAGTGCCTCGTGAGCTGCATTCGGCTGCGCCTGGCGTACGCGTGGCCAGCCGAGCATCGCCCGGGCCCAGTAGCGACGGCGTGACTCGGGTGCCGACAGAAATTCCTGATACATCATCGGTTGCCGGCCCCGGCGCACGCCGTTGGTGTCGCGGTAATCGGGGATGCCGGACGGCGTACTGATGCCGGCGCCGGTCAGCACCACGAAATCGCCGTCGGCCATGGCCTGTTGCAGGTAATCGAGATGTTCGTGTAGGGGGCGGTCGAGCATGGTCAGCGCTCCGCAGGCTGTGAGTGCCTTGCAGGTTAGCACTGCCGGGCGCCTCTTATGGAGGCGCCCGGTACCGACTTTTATTTGCGTGCTTCCAGAATCAGGTTGAACGGCGTCTGCGTCGCCCGCCGGAACTGCTTGAACCCGGCTTCGCTGAACACTTTGCGCAAACGCATCTCGCCAGCTTGCGCACCGAGCCCCAGGCCCACTTCCTGGGACAGCGAGTTCGGCGTGCAGATGAACGTCGACGCTGCATAGAACAGCCGCCCGACCGGGTTGATGTTGTCGTCCAGCGTGTCGTTGGCGAAGGGTTCCACCAACAACACCGTGCCGTCGTCCATCAGGCAATCGTAGGCATGCCGCGCCGCACCGACCGGGTCGCCCATGTCGTGCAGGCAGTCGAAGTAGCAGATCAGGTCGTAATCATCGCCGGGAAAGCTTTTCGCCGTGCCCTGGAAAAACCGCGCCCGGCTGCTCACTCCGCCTTCTTCGGCCCGCTGGGTGGCGACACTCACTGATGGCGCGTGATAGTCGAATCCGACGAAACGCGAGTTGGGATAGGCCTGGGCCATGATCACCGTGGAGGCGCCATGACCGCAGCCGACATCGGCAACCTTGGCTCCTTCTTCGAGTTTGGCCACCACGCCGTCCAGCGCCGGCAGCCATTCGGCGATCAGATGCCCTTTGTAGCCAGGGCGGAAGAACCGCTCGGTGCCGGTGAACATGCACGGATGGTGATCGCCCCAAGGCAGGGCGCCGTTGCCGCGCATGGCTTTGACCAGTTTGTCCTTGTCGTGGAAAAACGACGCCACAACGCCGAGGCCGCCGGCCACATAGACCGGCGAATCTTCCTTGGCCAGGGCCATGGCTTGTTCTTCCGGCAGGCGGAATTTGCCATCCAGGTGTTCCATGTAGCCGGACGCCACGTGGGCGCTGAGCCACTCGCGAACCAGTCGGGTGTTGCAGGCGGTTTTTTCGGCGAGGGTTTCCGGGGAGATCGGCTGGCTGTCGGCCATGGCCTTATACAAGCCAAGTTCTTCGCCGACGATGACATTGGCCAGCATCGCCGCGCCGCCCATGTCGTTGACCAGTTTGCCCATGAATTCGTTGAGTCTGGCCTCGTCCATGTCATGTGCTCCTGTCAAGGATCACAGTCCGGTGGTGATGGGGGTCGAGGCATTCACCACCGGGCGGTGGTCGTGGAAACGGGCAGGGCGACACTGCTGTCCTGCGTCCCCCTCGACTGGGTACTGATTGAGTCTAGTCGGTGTTGGTGCCGGTGAAAGCGGGCTGTGTGGATTTCGAGCTTTGTATCGCTGTGTATTGCGACGATGCGCTCTCCCACTTTAGCGTGGGCTCCCGAATTTTCCGCCGATGGTTCCTGTCCGGTGCGGAACGGTGCAACTCAGGTCGATTTTGCTTTTTGAGCCAGGACAGAGCACCTGCCCATGCCCGCCAGGAGCAAACGACGAGCGAAAAAAAACCGCCTTGCGGGCGGTTTTTTAGCAAGCCTCAGATTGCGGCTGAGGCTTAGTGCGTCTCACCGGAAGCACTGGCGTGGGGGCATGTTATTGAGCTTTTCCTATCCTTGCAATGTAATTTTTACCCGCCATGAATAGGTGTATTAGAGATCCTCGGCAGTGATTTCAGTACCTGAAGTCTGAGAGCAATGCTGACAGAAATAACGGTTTACAAAAGATGCGCTTTTTTCATTTGAGAATCACTGGGCCGAGACTTGCGACCTGCGATTACAGGTTAACATGCTCGCGCTCACACCCTGGTGCAGCGGTAGGGGTTGGCTGGTGGCCTAACGGTTTCACGCCCTCTGACACGGTTTTGCATCCGTGCCGGAATGATGGTTCGGAGGGATTTCAACCGGCCGCCTCACCGGAAGTACTG
This sequence comes from Pseudomonas sp. 91RF, assembly GCF_003576265.1. Taxonomy (NCBI): domain Bacteria; kingdom Pseudomonadati; phylum Pseudomonadota; class Gammaproteobacteria; order Pseudomonadales; family Pseudomonadaceae; genus Pseudomonas; species Pseudomonas sp. 91RF. The sequence continues at coordinate 9,532 of NZ_QWFC01000006.1, read as the reverse complement.
GCGTGTTCTTCCAAAAGCACGCGTGGTCCGGTAAGTGCGCTGGAGGTTTGGCCCCCAACCTTGGAGGCCAAAACGTATGAAGCTTTTGTTGCGTACGTTGAGCCTCGTATGGAGATTGTTGAAAGCGTTTCGCTTTTACGAGTTCCTACGAGATCACTTTGACGACCTGAAGTAGCGGTCGTTGATGTGGGGAAAAACCCGTGGCAGTTTCGGCTGGTACGGGTTTTTTTTTGGTTTCTTTAATCTGTCAAAAATAATAATTCAATTAGCTGATTCTCTTGCGAAGGTAGGCCATTTCGTCGGCATCTGTAGGTGTCATCCGGAAGCTCTTCGGCCTGTCAGGTACCGGGGCGGGCTTCAAACGTCGCCTGTTTGGTAGAAGGCATGCCGTTTACAAAGAGGGTAGCGGCTCTGTATCCCATTGTGTACAGACCTGCCGCCGATACAAAACCCGCCATTTCCTGCGCATCGCCCACACAGCCGCGATACACCCTCCGGTTTAACTGGGCCTCTCGGTCGCCACTGTCGGCGGCTCTTTTGCAGAGGTCTTGCCCATGCAGATTCCCCACCCCACCTTGCAGGCCAGCGTCGGGCTCGGCCTGCGTCGCGGCTTGATGAAAGATCTTCAAGCCGCCCGCACCGGCGATTTCGACTTTCTCGAAGTCGCCCCGGAAAATTGGATCGGCGTCGGTGGTGCCCACGGTGCCGCGCTGCGTGAACTGGCCGAGCGTTATCCGTTGTCCTGTCACGGCTTGTCGTTGTCGCTCGGCGGGTCGGCGCCGCTGGACGCCGATTTCCTTCGGGAAGTCCGGGTGTTTCTCGATCATTACAACGTGCCGCTGTACAGCGAGCACCTGAGTTATTGCAGCGACGACGGTCACCTCTATGACCTGCTGCCGCTGCCGTTCACCGAAGAGGCGGTGCACCACGTTGCCGCGCGGATCCGTCAGGCCCAGGACATTCTCGGCCGGCGCCTGGCAGTGGAAAACGTTTCCTATTACGCCGCCCCCCGGCAGGACATGGACGAGGTGACCTTCACCAATGCCGTGCTGCGCGAGGCCGATTGCGACCTGCTGCTGGACGTCAACAACGTCTACGTCAACTCGATCAACCACAGCTTCGACCCGCAGACGTTTCTGGCCGGGATCGAGCCGGGCCGGGTGGTCGGGATGCATGTCGCCGGGCATTTCGACGAGTCCGACACGCTGAAGATCGACACCCACGGCGCCTCGGTGAAACCGGTGGTCTGGTCGCTGCTGGCTGATGCCTACGCACGCTTTGGCGCCCAGCCGACCTTGCTCGAACGCGACTTCAACTTCCCGGCCTTCGCTGAGCTGGTGGCCGAATTGCAGATCATTCGCCGCTTGCAGAATGAGGGAGGTCAGCGTGGATAAGCTTGAGCAGCAACAACAGGCCCTGACGCGCTATCTGCGCGACCCCGAGAACCAGACGCCCCCGGCCAACATGAATGCGGCAAGGGTCAATGTCTATCGCGACCTGGTGTTCAACAATGTCTCGCAACTGTTGGGCGGGACCTTTCCGGTGCTGATCCGGATCATCGGCCAGGCGCGCTGGCGCGCCCTGATTCGCGGCTTCCTGCGGGACTACCGCGCGCAGACGCCGAAATTCGGTGAGATCGCCGAGGAGTTTGTCGGTTACCTCGCCTCGGAGCCCGCCGTGTTGAACGCGGGTGAGTGGCCGGCGTTTCTGGTGGAGCTGGCGCATTACGAGTGGGTGGAGATGGTGTTGCAGCAGTCCGACGCCGAACCGCTGCCGGCCAGTGATCCTGCATTGTTGCTGGAACGGCCATTGCAGGTTTCGGCGCTGGCCTGGCCATTGGCGTATGCGTGGCCGGTGCAGATCCTCAGCCCTGAATATCAGCCGTCAACGCCACCCGCCCAAGCAACCCTGTTGCTGGTGCGGCGCGCGGCGGATTTCAGTGTGAAGTTTTCCGAGCTGAGTCCGTTGGCGTGGCGGTTGTTGCAGCGGATTGGGGAGTTTCCTGCGCTGAATGGGCGTGAGCATCTGGAAGGGCTGGCGATGGAGGCTGGATTGCCGGGAACCGCGTCGTTCATGGACAGTGGTTTGGCGCTGTTGCAACAGATGCATGAAGACGGTGTGATCGGAATCAACTGATCCCACCAACAAAAAAGACCCGGGGAGCACGATGGCTCCCCGGGTCTTTTAGTTTGTCTCAGGTCTGAAGCGGCAGCTTCAACTCCGCGCACAATCCGCCACCTTCACGGTTGCTCAGATTCAGCGAACCACCCAGCGCCATCGCCAGTTGCTGGGCAATCGCCAGACCCAGGCCGGTGCCGCCGGTGCTGCGGTTGCGTGAGTTTTCCACGCGATAGAACGGCTCCATTACCTGGGCCAGTTCTTCTTCGGCGATGCCCGGTCCGCGATCCATGACCTTGATCGACAGGCCGGTCTTGTCCCGTTGAATCAACAGCTCGGCAGCGCCGGCAAACTTCAGCGCGTTGTCGGTCAGGTTGACCAGCACCCGGCGCAGGGCGTGGGGACGGGTGTCGATCACCGCTTCGCTCTTGCCGCTCATCTGCACTTCTTTGCCCATGTCCTGGTAGTCAAAGACCAGGCTGTCGAGGAACGAATCGAGGTTGGTGCGCCGGCTTTCTTCGGTCGAACCGTGGATGCTGCGCGCATAGGCCACGCCTTCACGCACCAGATGTTCCATCTCGCCGAGGTCGTTCCACAGTTTGTCCTTTTCCGCCGAATCGTCCATGAACTCCGCCCGCAGTTTCATCCGGGTGATCGGGGTCTGCAGGTCGTGGGAAATCGCTGCCAGCAACTGCATGCGTTCTTTCAGGTACGCGGCGATCCGCGCCTGCATGGTGTTGAACGCACGGGCGGCGTAGGCCACTTCGTTCGGACCCTGTTCATCCAGATTGATCGGATGGGCGTTGGGATCAAGGGTTTCCACCGCATTGGCCAGACGGGTGAGCGGGCGGATGGCGATGCGTACCGCCAGCCAGGTGCAGGCAATCATCAACGCCAGTTGCCCCAGCAGCACCACCGGCAGCCATGGCGACAGCGGCACCATTGAAGGTCGCACGTCGATGGTCACCGGGCTGCCGTCGCTCAGGCGCAGGTGGCCCTGAAAGTGTTTTTTCGGCCCCGGAATGTCGGTGAAGGTCAGCGGGTAGGCTTCGCCGATGGCGTCGGTGATCGAGGTGACCGCGATCGGCACTTCGCCGGCACCGATCGGTGTACCCGGCTCGCCCTCGCTGAGCAGGTAACCGTAGTTGGGCCGGGCCAGACGTTCGAGCCACATCGGACGCTCGTCGGCCGGCAGGCGGTCGAGGATCGCAATCGAGGTCGAAACGTCGGTTTCCAGGTTGCCGAGCATGGTGTTCTTCGCGCTTTCGTAGCGCTCGTAATACTGCGCGCCGAACGACAGGGCTTGAGCCAGGATCAAGCCGATCAGAAAAATCAGCGACAACCGCGAGGCGAGGGTGCGCGGCCAGTGCAGAGCCACCTTCATGCCGGGGCTCCGAGGATTTCCACCGGCAGCGAGAACACGTAACCCTCGCTGCGCACGGTCTTGATGTAGGCCGGTTCCCTGGCGTCGTCGAGCAGACGCTGGCGCAGACGACTGACCAGCAGGTCGATGGAGCGGTCGAACAAATCGGCGTCACGGCCCTGGGTCAGGTTGAGCAACTGATCGCGGCTCAGTACCCGTTGCGGATGATCGAGGAACACTCGCAGCAAGCGATATTCCGCGCCGCTCAAGGCAACCATGGTGCCGTCGGTGTCCAGCAGATGCCGGGCCGAGGTATCGAGCTGCCAGCGACCGAAAGCCAGCAAGCGACCGCTCTCGGTGACCACCAGATTGGGCGGCAGCATGCGCGTACGGCGCAGCACCGCGTTGATCCGCGCCAGCAGTTCGCGGGCGGCGAAGGGTTTGGTCAGGTAATCGTCCGCGCCCATTTCCAGGCCGATGATGCGGTCGGTCTCATCGTTGCGCGCGGTGAGCATCAAGACCGGCGTGGCCTTGTGTTTGCCGGCGCGCAGTTCGCGGCACAGCAGCAGGCCGTCATCGCCGGGCATCATGATGTCGAGCACGATCAGGTCGACGGTGTTGGCTTCCAGAAAACTGCGCATCTGCCGGCCATCGGCGACCACGGTGGTACGCAGGCCGTTCTTTTTCAGGTAATTGCCAACCAGTTCGCGAATCTCGCGGTCGTCATCGACGATGAGAATGTGATCGACATGATCCATGGAGCCAAACCTCTATCAAGTGGGGGAATGTCTCGCAGTCTATAGAGCCCGCGCGGGCTCGCCTGCCTGCCTTTGTATTGCAGTGTATCTGCCGCAACGACGGATACATGTGGACGCAAAATCAGGATTTTTTCAGGGTTTTGTATCGCTGTGTATCCCCCGGCGGGCGAGATACGTAGCGATTTATACCGGCCGTTTTCCGACACAGACGGGATACCTCGCGAGCTTTAAATGAGCTCCATCGAGGCACACCACAGCGCCTCGGCTCAATCAACCGATCTACCCATTGAAGCCCTGAGGAAAACGCCATGACCAACAAATCCGTAATCGCCGCTTGCCTGTTCGCTGCCCTGAATATCTGCACCCTGTCGGCCCGCGCCGAAGCCGTTGCCCCGCAAACCTACACCTACGGCACACATCTGGATATCCAGAAAGTGATCTCGATGAAAGAAGACAAATCGATGACCTGCGGCATCGTCGACGCCCGCATGACCTACCTCGATTCGGCCGGTCAGACCCGCGTGCTCGACTACAGCAAATTCGCCGACGGCTGCGACAACCAGAACTGATCCGCCACCCACTGACTGAAAGGAAGATTGCCATGAACAACGTATCGCGTTTCTTGACCGCCATTGCCTTCTCTTTTGCCGGTGTCGCGGCTCACGCCAACAGCGCCGTCGAGCAGAGCAGCTGCGCCGGCAGCACCTGCTTTCAGCTGAGCCCGGTAGCGAAACAGGGCAGCGATGCCTTGATCGCCGCCGACGGCGCCAGCCACACGCCACAAGGGCAGATGGTCGCGGCAGACGGCTCCAGCCACACACCACAAGGCCAGATGGTTGCCGAAAACGGCGCCAGCCGGACCCCGCAAAGCCAGTGGCTGGACAGCCAGAACGCCTGAGCCTCCGTGTGTGTCTGCCGGTGAACGGCAGACACCTCTTTTATCGGCAGACCGCCCATCCTTCAAGAGGTGAACCTCATGTTCCTTATCGCTTTCCTGGGCGGTCTGTTGACTGTCCTCAGCCCCTGCATCCTGCCGGTGGTGCCGTTTCTGTTTGCCGGCGCCGACCGCACACGCTCTTCGATCCTGCTGACCCTCGGCGGCATGGCCCTGACTTTCGCCCTGATCTCCAGCCTTGCGGTGGTCAGCAGCGAGTGGGTGATCCAGGCCAACAACACCGGCCGACACATCGCGCTGATCGTGATGGTGCTGTTTGCGCTGTCGCTGATTTCCGCACGCATCGGTGACTGGCTGGCGCGGCCGTTCGTGTTGCTCGGCAATCGCCTGGATCCGGACACTCGCAAGAAGGCCGGCCCCATGGGGTCGGTGATGATCGGTGTGGCCACCGGTCTGTTGTGGGCGCCGTGCGCCGGCCCGATCCTCGGCGTGATCCTCACTGGTGCCATGCTGCAAGGCGCCAGTGCCCAGACCAGCCTGTTGCTGCTGGCCTACGGTGCGGGCAGTGCGCTGTCGCTGGGGACGCTGATTTTCGCCGGTCGTGGCCTGGTCAACCGATTGAAACCGTCGATCCCGTTCACTGGCTGGTTCCGTCGTGGCGCGGGTGTCGCCGTGCTGGCGGCGGCGGTGGTGATTTCCACCGGTGCCGATCGAACCCTGCTGGCCGGTACATCGTCCGAGGGCGTCGCCAGTGTCGAGAAAAACGTGTTGGAAAACGCGCCGAAAGTGATCGATTACTTCATCAGCAAAGTGCGCGCGGATTCGACTTCGGACGAGCAGAGTAAAGGCGCGATGCCGTCGCTGGCCGGTGCGGTGCAATGGCTGAACTCACCGGAGCTGAACGCCGAGTCCCTGCGCGGCAAAGTGGTGCTGGTGGACTTCTGGACCTACGACTGCATCAACTGCCAGCACACGCTGCCGTATGTGAAGGATTGGGAGAAAAAGTACGGCAAGGACGGCCTGGTGGTGATCGGCGTACACACCCCGGAATACGGTTACGAGCGGATCATCGACAACGTCAAGGATCAGGTGAAAAAACTCGGCATCACCTACCCGGTGGCCATCGACAACAACTACGCGATCTGGCGCAACTTCGACAACCAGTACTGGCCGGCGCACTACCTGATCGATGCCAAGGGGCAGGTGCGTTACACCCACTTTGGCGAAGGTCGTTATGAGGCGCAGGAGCAGATGATTCAGCAATTGCTGAAAGAGGCCAAGGCACCGGCAGCCTGAAGCCTGAACCGCGGACATCAATGGCTCACAGGTCGCGCACCATGAGCCATTGTTCGTTGTCCCAGGCTTGAAAACGCTCCAGCACGGTCCAGCCGCGTTTGGCGTAATAATCCTGCTTGTTCTGCGTGTGCAGGTAGAAGCGCGGCAGGCCTTGTTTCCTGGCTTCCCCGGCAATGCCTTCTGTCAGTTTTTCTGCCAGACCCTGCCCGCGAGATTCCGGACTGACCAGTACACACGCCAGCCAGGGCCCCAGATCCGGTCGTTGCGCAAGATCTGCACGCGCCAGTGCCGCGCCACCGAGCAGACGCTCGCCGTCCAGTGCGATCAGGCAGCGCCAGTCACCATTGGTTTGTCCTTCGGCAAACTCCCGTTGCCATTCGGTCAGCGGCTGATCGGCGTATTCGTAGTGAAACTGGCGGTGGATCCACTCGGCGTAGGTGTTGCTGTGTTGCATGTGTTCGGCGAGCCATACGAGGCGCAATGACATGTTCGGATTCCATTCACGGGGCAGGTCTGCATGAAAGCCGATCCGCCTGCGTATTGGCAATCCCGGGCAGTGTTTCGAGCGCTTTACAAAATCCCGCCACTCATCGGCGAAGTCCCGGTTTACGGGGCTCTCCAGACGATTGGCAAGGACGGCGCACAGTCTCGGGACGATAGTGAAAGAGCAGGGCTGTATCCGCTCTGTCACTGATAAAAAGAAAGCGAGGTTGCCATGCCGAAATTCGTGATTGAACGCGAGATTCCAGGGGCCGGAAACCTGTCGGAGCAAGAACTCAAGGCGGTATCGCAAACGTCCTGTCAGGTGTTGCGTGAACTCGGGCCGCAGGTGCAGTGGCTGCAGAGTTACGTCACCGCCGACAAGATCTACTGCGTGTACATCGCCCCTGATGAGGAGCTGGTGCGCGAGCATGCGCGGCTGGGTGGATTCCCGGCCAACAGTGTGTCCCGGGTAATGAGTGTCATCGACCCGACCACCGCCGAGTGACGCCCGGTCCAGCCTGTCTTGGAGCGCCTGTTGATGAGCACCCCCATCGATCTCAATGCCCTCAAGGAACGCCAGAAAGTCGCCTGGGCCAGCGGCGACTATGCCGTGATCGGCACCACCTTGCAGATCGTCGGGGAAAACCTCGCCGAAGCCTGTGATTTACGCTGCGATGAAGAAGTGCTGGACGTCGCCGCCGGCAATGGCAATGCCACGCTGGCGGCGGCGCGTCGGGGCTGTCGGGTGTTGTCCACCGATTATGTCGCGGCGTTGCTGGAGCGTGGCCAGGATCGGGCGCGAGCCGAACATCTGGATGTGACCTTCCAGGTGGCCGATGCCGAAGCGCTGCCGTTTGCCGACGCCAGTTTTGATGCCGTGCTGTCGACCTTCGGGGTGATGTTCGCCCCGGATCAGGCCAAGGCTGCGCAGGAACTGGCCCGGGTCTGTCGTCGTGGCGGGCGGATCGGTCTGGCCAACTGGACGCCGGAAGGCTTCGTCGGCCAGATGTTCAAGACCCTCGGTCGCCATCTGCCACCGCCGACCGGTGCGCAACCGCCGTCGAACTGGGGCGCGGAAGCCTGGCTGCATTCGCAGTTCGATGAGCGCCGGTTCCTGATGCAAGTGACTCGCCGCCACTTCAATTTCCGTTATCGCTCGGCGGCACACTTCATCGACATCTTCCGCCACTGGTACGGGCCGGTGCACAAGGCGTTCGCGGCGCTGCCTCCAGAGAGCGGGCAGGCGCTGGAAGGAGATCTGACGCAATTGATCGACGGGCTGAACCGGGCAGGGCCGGAGTCGATGGTGGTGCCGAGCGAGTATCTGGAGGTGGTCATAACCAAACGTTGAACACAAACCCATGTGGGAGCGAGCCTGCTCGCGAATGCAGACTGACATTCAACATGTTTGTGGACTGACATACAGCATTCGCGAGCAGGCTCGCTCCCACAGGTTCTTCTACTTCAGATGGGCACTGTCAAACCACTCCAGCGCCGTGCGCCAGATGCAGATGCCGAGGAAATAAGCCGATGCCAGCAGCCACAAACCCATCACCAGCGGGTTGATGACCGGGTGGTTGAGCACCAGCGACAGGCTGCACAACAGCCAGATCGCCGTCACCGCGATGTTGATGGGCATGAAGCGGCGCACACGGAACGGGTGCAGGAATTTCATCCGGGTGATGGTCAGCAGCGCCAGACCGATCACGGTCAGGAAGGTGATCCACGGCCCCGGCGCGATGATATACAGACACAGCGCAACCACGTTCCACGCGGCGGGGAAACCGACGAAGTAGTTGTCCTTGCTCTTCATGTTGACGTTGCAGAAGCAGAACAGCGACGACACCAGAATCAGCGACACCGTCAGCAGCAGGGTGTAGTCGGGCAGGGGAATGTAGCGGTAGATGAACAGTGCCGGAATGAACACGTAGGTCAGGTAATCGATCACCAGATCGAGGATCGATCCGTCGAAACTCGGCAGCACCGACTGCACGTTGACCTTGCGCGCCAGCGCTCCGTCGAGGCCGTCGACGATCAGCGCCACGCCCAGCCACATCAGGCAGTGGGTCGGCTGGTTTTCCAGCAGGGCGAGGGTGGCGAGGAAGGCGGTGACCACGCCGGTCGCGGTGAAACCATGGGCGCCCCAGGCCTTGAGCCTGGCGATGTGGACGGTCGATATCACAGGGGCGTTCTCCAGAAAGTGAAGCAAGCCGGGAATCACACTTGAGCAACAAGGGTGGCGGCCAACCGGGTCGGGTTTGCAGCTATCGACCGGTCGGGCCGGGATAAGGTTCATCCTTCATGAATCTTAGCTGGCCGGGAAAATTTTTCGACGCTGAAATCGCTTCCCCGCAGCAGCGTCAGCCCAACGGTGCTGGCGCAACTCGTGCGCAGGTCTATCGTTGCCTGACGCCGTTACGCTTTTGCCTGAGGATGACACGTCATGAACACCAGTGATTTGCTCGAACAACTGCTGCGAGGCCAGGCCTCGGCGGGACAACAAAGTGGCGCCTCGGCCGGCGATGGCCTGGCCTCGCAGCAGTTGTTCGAGCAAATCACTGGTGTTCATGACGTGTCATCCTCAGGCAAAAGCGTAACGGCGTCAGGCAACGATAGACC
>NZ_QWFC01000042.1:0-47656 GCF_003576265.1 Pseudomonas sp. 91RF | reverse complement strand
AATACTCGATCCGTTTCGTCGGTAACCACCACAACACTGTTGTTCGAATGCAGGTCTATGCCACAGAATTTCATCACGGCCTCCTACGCAAAAGACTAAGTTCGCACCTTGAATTTTGCGCCACCTCTATGAGGTGGGGAGGCCGGCCAGATGATTCTCAGATTTATTTTCAGACATTAAGTACTTCCTTCTTGAACCATGAAGGCACTGTGATAGCATGCGTCCGCCCCCCCGGAGAGGGGGATTTTTTCTACATCCCGCAAGGAATATGCCCCGTGAAAGACTTCGTCATCAGCGTCAACAACACCGTCCTCTATCTCTCCCTGGCATTCATCTGGTTGGTCGCTGTCGTCGCGATTTTCACCAGCGGGTTCCTCCCGGCGCTGGGTATCTTCGTGGCCGGCACCCTGTGCTGGTGCATCATTTCCGGCTTCTGGTTCGTCCAGTCGGCGACCTACGAAGAACTGCGCAAGTTGAACGCAGCAAATAAAGGCTGAAACGTCAGGGTGGAGCCGTAGTGCACCGCCCTACCCTGAGCGCTTGGTTCCGTGCCAAGCGCCCTCGCCCACCGCGAATGGCTCGCAAAATTCCCGCATTTTCCGAAATCCTGAAAATCCCCCTATTCCCTTTCCGCCAATAAAGCCCACTACTATCTTTCAAGAAATAGCCCCGTCCCCTGTCCTCATCCACTGAGTGGCAGACTTAAGGAGTTTTGGTTTTGGGACATCTTTTGACTGAGCCACAGCTGACCGACGTCAGAGCTGCACTCTCCTGGCCTTTCAACGATTTACCCGTCGAATACGACTATGTAGTGGCAGAGGTCAGAGGCATCGATCCCGACGTACTGTACGAAATCCTTTATTCAGAGGTCGCGCCGGTGTGTTTCACCAACCTTCTGGCCGCTGTGCCCTCGGTATGGACTGGCTTTGATCCCGGCTCACTCAGAATCATGATCGAGCACAGGCTGGCTGCGAGAGAGAGCAACTGGTTTCGCAGGCAATTCGATAAGGCGTTGGTTCGCTGGCTGCAATACAACTACGGCTACATCTGGACGGAGATTTCTTCCAGGCTTTGAGCGGTTAAACAAGCCGCGTTTAAAGCAACCTGCCGTAACTTCCCCAAGGCTACAACGCCTTGCGTCATTGCCTACGACTACGCCAGAATCCGCCGGCTTGTGCGTCTACGACGCGGGTCTTATCGTTTCCCGGTCACTGAAAAACAGTGATGGGGTTTGGTAGCCCCGGATATCGTAGGTTGCATAAGCATCATGATGTGCAGTGTCTGAAAGACTCCGCGTTATGGTGGTCATGCACAGGGCGTCTTCGGGCGCGCCGGTTTCCTATGTCCCGGTCTACCAACCTGAGCATGGCCGCCACCCTTCGTTTGGTAGCGAACGTGACGGCTCCCATTGATGACGTAGGAGTTACACCATGATCAAACCAACACCCAACCCACCCGAAACCGACCCAACCTCCCCTTACGAATTTCCCGATTCGAAGAAATTCCACGACGCCGCCGAGCGTGCTCTGGATCACTACCTCTCCCCGTCTTCCCGGGTGATGTCGTGCTGCATCGATCCCGAGCCGATGTTCCGGGCCAATCCCAAGTACAACACTGAATCCCTGTTGGCCAACGCCAGCGAATCCCTGGGTTCGGCCACCGAGATGTTGAATAACTTTGCGTCCACGCTCGAACCCTCGCATCGCAAGACGGCGTTGGGGATTGCGCAGGTGGTGATGGTCGCCGGGTTGGCGGTGAATCAGGCGCTGGATCACGTCGAAGTGGCGTAAGCGGTCGGTGGCTGTAGAAGCAGTCGATGGCTGCTTCTACATCCGCTTCACCAAAACCAATACGGCAAAAACTTCGGTGTAGGTTCGATCATCAGTTCCAGGTGATAGGTGATCGGATTGAAGAAAAACATGTCCAGTATCAGAAACGCACCGACCCCGAACGACAGCGTCATGAACTCGCGATAAGGATGTTCAGCAAAGTACTCGCGCTTGGCATGATAGAAGCTCAACAGCGCAATCAGTCCCAACCCAGCGCCCAGGTAGTTGGGCTGTAAAGGGACTTCGGCGAAGTTGTTGTAGACCAGCACCGACACCAGCATTCCCAACCCCAGCATGGGCAACTTCAGGCAGAACTTCAGCAAGCCGTTTTTGGCGCGTACGAAAGCGGCTTCCTGGCTGACGAAGAGGTACGCGGCCAGCAGTGAAATGGCCGGGGTGATTGCCAGTATGTAGCGCGCTTTTTTAGAGCTTGGGATCGTGAACAGCACCAGCAGCACCAATAGCCACCCGGTCAGATAGAGCAGCAGGTCGATGTCTTTGTCGCGGGTCGGGCGGAAGAACAGTTTGTACTTCTTCAGGATCACGTTGATGGCGTAAAACACCGTAAAGCCATAGGTAAACAGGCCTGCGGAGAAGTAGAAGTAATAGCGCGGCGCGTGGTCGGAGCCGAAGCGGCCGATGCCCTGCATGTTAAGCACGTCTTCGAGGAACGTTTGCCCCCCTTGCAGGTACGCCGCCCATGCCAGCAGCACAACCCCGGCGGCCAGGATCAGGCCCGACAGGAATGAAAACAGCAGCAACATGCGCCATTGGCGGCTCAGCAAGTAATAAGCCCCGATGACGCAAGCGGGCCCTATCAAACCGATCGGCCCACGAAACGCAAAGCCCAGTGCCAGCCCAACGTACAGAAACGCCAGGCGACGCGGGTCTTTTTTCATTTCGGCTGAATAGGCCACATAGAAGCACATCACCGTAAACAACGCCGGATAGATATCCAGCGCCAGCGAGTTCACGCCGTCGAGAAAGGCCCAGGTCAACAGGCTGAAAAGCACGCCGTACGCGCCCCACCTCTTGCTGTGCAGCGCCCCCAGCCGATAAATGAACACCAGCATCAGGGACGCCGCCACGCAGGACGGAAATCCCATGGAAAGTATCGACACCCGGCCGAACGGCAAGGAAACCAGATAGACCAACAAGGTATTGAGGACCGTGTAGTCGGGATAGGGTTTGAAGTCGTCGGCAATGGGAAACAGCGTGACGCCGTGCAGCAACATGTATTCGGCGAAGTCGACAAAGCGTGTGGTGTAGTTGAGGACAGCAGGTTTGTACTGCAACACCATGAACACGGCCAGTGTCATGAAGAAAATGCTCAGGCATGGATTTCTTGCAATCAATCCTTTCAACATGCCTGCCCGCCAAGTGCGATCTACAACAAGCGGGGCATCAAATCGATCCATCGGTAACCCTTTAGTGAAGTTGTTCTTTTTGGCTGAAATCCTTCAACTCCGGTAGCACTGGAACGTATCGCCCGTTAACCGGAAAGTTGTATTTGAGCCTAGCCCACGAAGGGCACTATTCAAGCATTACGCGCCCCAACATTCCCTGAACGAGATGGATGAAAGACAACAAAAAGCCCGGCCAGAGACTCTCGTCATCGACGAAGAGCCTCTGGCCGGGCTGTGTACTTTTCAGTTACTGGTTATTTACGGTGATGTAGGGGTCCCAGGTGTGGTCGGTACCAATCTGGTTAAGGTCGCGGTCGTACAAGGCGAAGTTGATGGTGTACCACAGTTTGCCTGGATTCAAAGCAGTGGCTTGCCACAGGGAATACGTCACGTCGGTTTTGGAAATGCCGCCGGGAGCCCCCTTGTTCAGGTAGATCACCACACCCGGAACGTTGAAAGTGACCGGTGTCGAGATGGTGCCCTTGTAATCGCCGCCCTGATGAGGGTCGCCGGGCTGGACGTTCTTGATCTGTGCGATGCGGTCGAAGTTGCGCGACAGCGTGGTGGCACGCCAACGGATGTTGTCGCCGGTTTTGACATCGATCCACAGTTCGTTGCCGCCTTCGCCGGTGTTGCCGCTGGCATGTGGATCGACGGCATCGCGCGTCACCAGCATCGAAATCGCTCCGCCGACGTCGTTGGGATGGGCAATCAGGTAATCGGCGTCGATATTGACGAGCACGTCGTAAGTATTGGTCGCACTGGACATTTTGCTGCTCCTTGTTGGAATGGCATGAACGACCGCGCCCGCAAAGGCTGTCCGGCTCATCCGGTCCCTGGATGCGGTCTGCGGAGAACGATAGGAGATGGCTTTATGGTGTCAACGTGCAATCAGTCGACACGAAAAAATCCGTAATGGGTACGGCTTCGGCAAGGCATTGATCCAGGGCTGTTCGAGGCATACGCCCAATCGGACACGAGGTTTTTTCTTACAAGCCAAAGTGCGGGAAACGCACATTCAATATTTGTAACTGTCGTGGAGAACCCAGAGAGCCAACGCAGATTAACGACAGTCAGTACATGATCGGTGTCTTTTAAAAAAACAGCACCAGGAGCGACTCTGTCATTAACTCACTCGGCGTTTTTGTCGCTGCCCTTTATGTTTTCAATCAGGTCAACCACATAGTCCTGATTGAAGCCCGCCACGAATGACCAGAACAGCAACTTGGCGTAGGCCGCATACCCTTCCGCATGCTGGCAAAAAATATCGTTGAAGATCTGCTTCAGACACTGCGGATCTCTGTCTGGAGTGATCACCGGAAACAAATCGCCTCGGATAACACCGGAAAGGAACAACAGATACAAAAGCCCTGCCAGTATCCCGCCGATGAACGAAGGCAGTATCAACGCAAACCATGAACGGGAGAGGTTTTCGATTTCCGGGTCGGTGAGTGCTGACAACCGTCTGTGAAACCCTACATAGCCGCCGATATTCCCGGCAATACAGACGATAAACGGCACTTTGTAGTCAGGCAGGCTGTAAGTGACGGCAATCGCCAGCGCCAGCAAGGCGATGAACAGCCAGAATATGCGCTTCCAGATGATGTTGAGGTCTTCCTGACGATTCATGATCAACTCCTTGATCGCGACCCTGTGAGGACTACTCAAACGATAGCCCAATCCGGTCGCGCGCACGGAAGATCGAACCGAAAAAACGCCTTGAGGGTGCGCTGCTGAATCCACGCGCACCCTCGCAGCGACTGGTGTCAGCCCAGGCGCATCGACACTTCGATGTCATCGGCAAACGGCACGCTGAGGTAGCCGTTCTTTGGCGAGCGCACGTGGGCCAGGTATTCCGGGCAGTAGTCAGTGTTGTCAGCGATCACCAGCGCACCCGGGCGCAGTTGTTTTTCCACCTGGCTCAACACATCGCCATACAACGCCTTGGCGCCATCGAGCAGAAGCAGATCGACGGTGTCCGGCAGGCCGCTCGCCAGGGTCACCAGCGCGTCGCCCTCGCGAATTTCGATCAGGTCACTGACCCCGCCCTCTACGAAGTGGTGCCGCGCCAGCTCGACTTTCGATGGTTCGAATTCGCTGCCGATCAGCACTCCACCGCCGTTGTCCCGAAGGGCCGCCGCCAGGTGCAAGGTCGACAGGCCGAACGAGGTGCCGAACTCGACAATGGCTTTGGCCTTGATGCTGCGGGCGAGCATGTACAGGAGTTTGCCGGTATCCCGGGAGACAGGTAGCCACAGGTCTTTGAGCATTCCATAGAGTTCGCGGTATTCGGTTTTACTGTGCATCAGGCGGTCGCGCTCGGCGTCGGACACGGAGTTCAGTACCGGGCTGGTGGCAGCGCTGGCCTGGGTGTAGAGGCGTTCGATCAGGGTGGCCAGAGGCTCGGCGGTCAAAGTCGTCATGGTGGTTTTCCGTGGGTTGAGGGCTAAAATGCGAATGATTCGTCGCATTCAATGATGCGAGCGAATGGCCCCGTTCGCTATTCGCATTCCCTCTTCACGCCCGAGCCGCCCATGACCGATCGCCAGACTGCCCGTATTTCCTCACGCAAACAGCCGCAGCAGGCGCGTTCTACCGAACTGGTTTCGGCGATTCTCGAAGCGGCTATTCAGGTTTTGGCCAAGGAAGGTGCGGCCCGTTTCACCACGGCACGGGTTGCGGAGAAGGCCGGGGTGAGTGTCGGATCGCTGTATCAGTACTTCCCGAACAAGGCAGCGATTCTGTTCCGGTTGCAGAGCGATGAATGGCTGCAGACTACGCAGATGCTGCAGCGGATCCTCGACAATCGAGAGGCGCCGCCACTGGATCGTCTGCGCACGCTGGTGCATGCATTTATCCGTTCGGAGTGCGAGGAAGCGCAGATGCGCGGTGCCTTGAGCGACGCGGCGCCGCTGTATCGCGATGCGCCGGAGGCCCATGAAGTGCGGGCGACGGGCAAACGCACCTTTGAGGCGTTCATGGTTGAATTGTTGCCCGAGGCCAGCGAGTCGACCTGCGTTCAGGCCTGTGATCTGATCCTGGCTACGCTCAGCTCGGTCGGGAAGGATTTTTCACTGAGCCCGCGCACCAACGAGGAGATCACGGCCCGTGCCGATGCGATGGCAGAGATGTTTCGGGCTTACCTGGTTTCGCTGGATACCAGATAAAGCTGTCGATACGCCGTCACCAGCTGATCCTGATTGAACGCGAGATTGCGGCCGCTGGGGTTGGGCAGGATCCACACCTTCGCCCCGCCGAACGTCTTGTCCTGCGCGCCCCATTCAAGCGCCTTATTACCGGACAACCCGGCATAGGCCGCCTTGCCGAGAAACGCCACATAACGCGGCGCGTAGCGTGTGATCTTGCGCTCGAAGTCGACCGCCGCTGCTTTGAACTCCTGCGCCGACAGCTGATCCGCCCGTGCCGTCGGCCTTTCCACCACGGCAGTCAGCCCGCAGTGGTAATGCAGGATCGAGCGATCGTTTTCCGGGGCCACTTCAACAGGCGTGAACCCGGCCAGATGCAACGTACGCCAGAACCGATTGCTGCGCCCGGCAAAGTGATGCCCCTGCTCCGCCGCCAACAGGCCGGGATTGATCCCGCAGAACACCACGGACAGGCCTTCGGTCAGGATGTCTTCAAGCCCCATTTCCGTCCTTTTTGATCACCAATTTCTCAGCACAAACAATCAATTTGATTTTGATCGCATGAAACAACACATCACACCGTCAGGCTACAAGAACTTGAGCAAAAACCTACAGATGCGCCAGAAGGCACTGGCTTGTAAGGCAGGTCCTCAGGCTTTAACTTTCCTTGTCACTGCTCATTGCAGTGATCAATCCCGCCCAAGGCAGTAAGCCGTCCTAATCATCCAGGACGAGCCAAACCCTTGGGCGTTTTTTTGAGCGCCTCATAGTGGCTTCGAATCCAGAGCTATTGCCTGTTCAAACTCTCTGACCAGATCTGGATTACTTGAACACCGGCACCACCCCATCCGCCTGCTTGAGATACTCGCGCAACCGCCCGCCGATTTCCGCGATCTTCGCTTCGCCCTCTCGCAAGGCCTGCGGGTTGGTGTGCACGGAGTAGTTGCCCAATGCCAGATCGTAGGGATGAGGCTGCGCCGAGCCGACCACAAACACCGTGCCATCGCGCAGGGCCTTCAGGGTAACGGCACCGTTGCCCGGCTCGAAAACGGCCATTTCGCCGGCGCTGACCAGATCAGGTGTTGCCAGCAATCCACGGCTGACGCTCAGCCATAACGACTCGTGGCCTTCGGGTGGCGTGTAAGTCCAGGTTTCGCCGGCATTCAGCGTGACCAACAGATAATTGATACCGGCGGGTGCCCGCACCGGGCTTTGCACGCCTTGATGGACGCCGAGAATCACCCGCGCCGGCCCCGTTTCGGGCATCGCAGCGGACTCCAGATACTGGCTGTCGACACTGGCGTTCTCCAGCTCCGGCGGCAAAGCCACCCACAGTTGAAAACCCTGTATCCACTGCGAAGTGCCGACCGACATTTCCTTGCCGTGCCAGACCCCGCCGCCCGCGCGCATCCACTCGACACCGCCGTAATCGATCATGCCCTTGCCCGATCCGACGTCCTCGAAACGCAGGTTGCCTTCGGTAATCACCGTCACGGTAGCGATCCCCGAGTGCGGGTGCATCGGCATGTTGTGAATGAACGAGGCCTCGCCTTCGAACAGGTCGAGGAACACGAAGGGTTTGATCAACTGGCCCAGATCCGAAGGGCTCATCAGCCGCACGATCGAGCCGTGTCCGCTGCCGCTGGTGCGGTAACGCAGAGTGCGGTGAGTGACAGGTTCGCGGGTGTAGCCGGAGAGGTGTTGCTGAACGGTCATGATGATTACTCGATTCTGATGCGGGGAACGGCCAACAAACGGCAAAGCGCCGCGAGGGAACCTGTCCCTCGCGGCGCCCGGCTTTCAGCGGCGACGGGCGTCGAGGCTGAAGCGACCGGCACCGAAGGCCACGACTTGCAGCAGGCCGCCGGCCATGGCGATGTTCTTGAAGAAGTGGATGAACTGGTTCTGGTCAGCCAGCGCATTGTGGAAGGCCAGTGCGGTGAACACGCTGAACGCGGCCAGCACAGCGGCGACAGTGCGAGTGCGGTAGCCGGCGATCAGCGCCAGGCCACCACCGATTTCGACGATGATTGCCAGCGCCAGCGCCACTTGCGGCAGCGGCAGCCCTACCGAGCCGATGTAGCCGATCATCATGGCCGGCGCGGCCAGTTTGGAGAAACCGGAGAGGATGAAAATCACGCTGAGCAAGACGCGGCCGATCAAGGCAGCCGAGGCTTGTTTGGTGTCGGAAGCGTTCTGTACAGCAGTTGCTTGAGCGATGTTTGCAGAAGTAGCCATGGGAGTATTCCTTCAATGGGGGTCCGGTTCGACTTGAACCGTCCGGATGAAGAAATGTTGCGCCTCGGCAGCTCATCTGAATAGCCGACTAATTTAGATCGTTACGTTCGATAAAATAGGTAAGCTGTTCACCCAGTAAAGGCCTCCATGGCGACTCAAGGACACCGACATGATCTCCGACCCCGGCACACCGACACTCGATCAACTGCGGGTCTTTCTCACCGTCGTCGAAGTCGGCAGCTTTGCCGCCGCCGCGCGCAAGCTCCACCGGGCGACCTCGGTCATCAGCTACTCGATCGCCAACCTTGAGATGCAACTGGGCGTCACCCTGTTCGATCGCGAAACCACCCGCAAGCCGCAACTCACCGATGCCGGCCGCACCGTGCTGGCCGAGGCCCGGACCATCGCCAACGGGGTGCATGGCTTGCGCGCCAAGGTCAAAGGCCTGCTGCAGGGGCTGGAGGCTGAAGTGCATGTGGTGCTCGACGTGATGTTGCCCGCCGAGCGCGTGGTCGACGCGCTGAAATCCTTTCGCGAGGAATTCCCCACTGTTGCCCTGCATCTGCACATTGAAGCGCTCGGTGCTGTGACCGAGTTGGTGATCAATCAGGGCGCGGTGGTCGGTGTCAGCGGGCCGATGAATGACGGCATCAACGGCATCGAAAGAATCGGCATCGGCAGCGTCGAGCTGATTCCGGTGGCGGCGCCGAATCATCCTTTGGCGACCGCTGAAGGCAATGCTCCCGGTGCCGGACGTGAGCACACGCAACTGGTGCTGTCGGATCGCTCGGTGCTGACCAAGGACAAGGATTTCGCCGTACTCAGCAACCGCACCTGGCGCCTGGCGGACCTGGGCGCCAAGCACATGCTGCTGCGCGAGGGTATCGGCTGGGGCAACATGCCCCGGCCGATGATCCAGGAAGATCTGGATACCGGCCGACTGGTGCAACTGGATCTGCCGGAATACACCAGCGGGCAATACACCTTCGACGCGATCTACCGCACCGATGTGCCACCGGGGCCGGCGGCGCGGTGGTTGATCGAGCGTTTCGTTCAGCAGAATACGCGCGAGGCTTGATCCGGCAAGTTGACGAGCGCTCACCCGAGTGTTCAGATGCCGCCCTGTTTCAGGTGTCCCATGCCGCCGCGCATGGGGTGAAACGGGAAACCGGTGCGTTCGTTTCGAACCAGTCCGGTGCTGCCCCCGCAACGGTAGGCGCGTGATGCTTTCGACACACCACTGTGGCCAGACGGCCATGGGAAGGTGAAAGCGTCCAGACGCGCGAGCCCGGAGACCGGCCTGAATTGCTGTTTGGCAAACTCCTGCGGTGGGCGGGCATGGGCCGGTGTCGGCGTGTGTGCGATGCCTTCTCCTGCATGCTCTTCTGCGAAGATCCTTTCGAGAAGACGATGATCAAACCTTTCAACACCAAGGCTCCATCCCTGTTGTTCGGCTGCCTGTTCAGCCCCCTGTTGCTGGCCGATGACGCACCGCTTGAACTCACTCAGCAAATCGTTTCCGCGCCGTCCGTGGAGTCCACCACCGTCGCCGACATGGCGCAGTTCGGCAGCAAGGTCGAGATCGTCACCCGCGAGCAGATCGAACGCGCCGGCCCCGGTGCCGATGTCAGCCGCGTGATGCAGATGTTCATTCCCGGCCTGTACGTCGCGCCGAAAAACGGCCCGTTCGACTACGGCACCTATTCCCTGCTGGGCGGGCGCAACGATGACACGCTGATCCTGCTCGACGGCGTGCGCCTGAACAATCGCCTGTACGGCGGCCTGTACCTGGACACCCTGCCGGCCAACGCCATCGAACGCATCGAAGTGCTCAAGGGCGGGCAGAGCCTGCTGTTCGGCACGCAAGCCGTGTCCGGCGTGATCAACATCGTCACCCGCAGCCCGCAGAGCCGCAAAGCCTCCGGCGAAGTGAACATGGGCGTGGATACGTTCGGTGGCACCACCGAGGATGCGCGGGTCGAAAACATCTTCACCAACGGTTTCGGCGACCTGGGCCTGCTGGCTTACGTCAGCCATAACGTTTCGGACGGCTATCAGCCGTTTCGCAATCGCGACATCAGGAACAGCAGCGAAAAGGACCGCGCCTACGAAGTCACGACCTTCGGCGCCAAGGCGATTCAGTCCTTTGCCGATGACGCGCGCCTGGAACTGTTCTACCAATACGCCGACGCCAACCTCGACTTCGCCCGCCCGGTGGACAACCACAAGACCACCAACGACCGCGTCCAGCAGATCGCCACGGCGACCTTCGAACAGAACGTCAATGAACGCCTGAGCTACTTCGTCAAAGGCCACATCAACGACTGGGACACCCGCTACACGCGCATCAACAACACGTCCGATGGCGGTGTAAAAACCATCAACCACAACGACTACTGGGGCTTCACCGACTGGGACGTGCAGGCCGAAGGCAAGGCCGAGTTGCCCGGCGGCCATGTGCTGGTGTTCGGTACGGACAACCAGTGGTTCAAGGGCCAGGACGATGTGCTGATCATCGACAACGACAAAGCCGAAGCCCACGCTTTCTACACCCAGTTGCGTCCGAAGATGGACGCCCTGCCCGACTGGCACCCGAGCATCGGCATCCGCCACGAAGCCATGAGCGGCGGCGACAGTGCCACGGTCGGCATGCTCACTTCGCTGTACGACCTCAATGAAAACTGGTCTGTTCGTGGGCAGTACGGCACGGCCTACAAACTGCCGAACGCCGAGCAATTGTTCGTCAACGAACCGGGTGATGAACTGGGCAACCGTAACCTGAAACCGGAGAAAAGCCGCAACGCCGAACTCGGTCTCGATTACAAAGGCTTGCTGATCGACCGTGAGTTCAGCGCCAGCGTCACCCTGTTCAAACGCAAGATCGACGACCTGATTACCCTCGATGACATTCAGTGGGTCAATGGCCAGGGGCAGATCCAGATGCGTGGTTTCGAGGCGGACGCGAAACTGGCGCTCAACGAGCAATGGAGCCTGCAGGCGGACATGACCCGCAACCTCACTGAGTCGCGCGCGGGGGTGACGATCAACGATGTACCGAGCTTCTTCGCCCGTTCGCGCATTGGTTACGAGTCGGTTGACCGGATGTGGGGCGCTGGCGGTGCGATCCGCTATATCCGCGATGTGATCAGCTCGAAACAGGTCGAGTACGGCCATTATTCGGTGGTGGACGCTGACGCTTATCGCTATCTCGATGGCGCCCATCAGCATCGCCTGAGCCTGCTGGTGGAAAACCTGTTCGACCGCGATTACGTCACCAGCCGCTCGAACAATGTCGACAACCTCGGACGGCCGTTCACCTCCGAAGTGCGCTACACGTACCGTTTCTGATGGCTGACATCATCACCACCGACGGCGTCGATTCGCACCCGGACTGGTCGCACGTGCCCGAGCATGCGCGCCATGTGTTCCTCTGCACCGGCCCGCGATGCACCCAGCGCGGCGCCTTGCAGCTATGGAAAACCCTGCGCCGGCACTTGCTCGCCCATGACCGCATCGAGACGCCGGGCGGGGTTTTGCTGACGCGTACGCACTGTCAGTTTCCGTGCAATCTCGGGCCGGTCATGACGGTGTATCCGGAAACCTGCTGGTACGGCGTACGCAGTCACGCCGATGCGCAGCGACTGGTCGAAGTGCATCTGGTGGGTGGCGAAGTGGTCGAGGATCTGCTGATCAAGGAGCGCTCGTGAGAAGGCTGATCTTTCTGGCCGGTGCCCTGCTTTGCGGTTCTCCGGCTTTGGCAGATGACTACCGCAATTGTGGCGAGACCTGGCACCTGCCGGCGTCGCCACCGTCGCGGATTGTTGCGCTCAATCAGCATGCAGCCGATCTGGTCTTGGCGTTGGGCGCAGGCTCGGCGCTGGCGGGCGTGGCCTATCTGGATGATACCGGCGCGCCTCAGACCGAGTACTTCGGCGTGCCAGTGATCTCGCACCGCTATCCGTCGAGCGAAGTGTTGTACGCGCTGAAACCGGATCTGATGGTGGGTGGATTTGCGACAGCGTTCGGCAATGGCGTGACGTCACGCAGCGGACTGGGGCGCAACGGCGTGGCTTCGTATTTGCTGGAGTCAGCCTGCAACGGACACTCCCTGGACTACTTTGAACACATCCGCAACGACCTCTCGACCCTCGGTGCCTTGCTGCACCGACAGCAGCGCGCTCGTGAACTGAGCGATGCGATGGATGCCGATCTGGAAAAGGCCAAGGCTTTAACCCGCCCGGGCAGGCCGCTGTCAGTGTTCTACCTCGACAGCGAGGTCAACGGTCTCGACAGTGAAGGCCGGCGCGGTTTCGTCACCACTCTGCTGACCGCCGCCGGCGCGCGAAACCTGTTCGCCGATATCAACCAATACCGTGTGACCGTCAGCCGCGAAACCCTGCTCGCCAGTGATCCGGACGTGATCCTGCTGGCCGACGCGCAATGGTCGCCAGCCAGTCGCAAACGTCAGTTGCTGATGCAGGACCCGGTGCTGTCGACCCTGCGTGCTGTGCGTGAGAACCGGATGATCGATATTCCGTTTACGCATCTGTTGCCGACGGTGGGCAGTGGCCGAGTGGCGCTGGAGTTGGCAGAGCGGCTCAGGGCCTTACATTGAACTTCACCGAGAGAGTTACTCGAAACGGCAATAAATGACGAGACGGTTATCCCGAGAGACTGGTAGAACGTCTGGACGAGCGTCCCGTTTGCTCACTTTGATCAAGGAAGATAAAAACAATGAAAATAGCTTTCGGCATCCTGCTACTGGTCTGCCTTTCGACCAACGCAAACGCTGACGAAACCCCCATCGGTTTTCGGACCGCCACACTGCCGGACGCGCAAAACGACCGTCCGCTGGAGATGGTCGTCTGGTATCCCGCCAAGACTACCGCCACCCCGCAGTTGATTGCCGACGATATTGTGTTCGTCGGGACGTCCGCCGTGCGCGATGCACCACCAGCTGCCGGTGAGCATCCGTTATTGGTACTCTCGCATGGTTACCGAGGGAACTGGAGCAACCAGGCATGGCTGGCCACCGCATTGGCCCGACAAGGTTACATCGTGGCGGCGGTCAACCATCCCGGCACCACAACTCATGACCGCAGCCCGCAGGCCGCTGCACAGTTGTGGCAACGACCTGCCGACATCAGCCGCGTTATCGATGCAGTGACCGCTCAGCCCGAGCAACTGGGCGCCGTTTCGATGCGTCGAATTGCGGTAGCCGGCCATTCACTCGGCGGCTGGACCGCCCTCGAAATCGCCGGTTCACGTTTCGATCCCGAGCGTTTTGCGAAGGACTGCGCAGCCCATCAAAAACTCGCCAGTTGCTCCGTCTACAAGACGATCAACGTCGCCGACACGCCAGAATCGAAGAGCCGGATGAGCGCGGACTTGAGCGACAAACGCGTCAGCGCGATCGTGTCACTGGACCTCGGCCTGTCACGCGGGATGACCGATGCAAGCCTCGCCGCGTTACCGGTCCCGACACTGGTGATTGGCGCTGGTGTGCCGTCTGAAGACCTGCCCGCCCAACTGGAGTCGGCCAATCTTGCCAAGCGGCTGCCTTCGGCATCGTCGCAGTATGTCGAGATCAGCGACGCCAGCCATTTCAGCTTCATGGCAGCGTGCAAGCCAGGCGCAGTGGCGTTGCTGGAAGAAGACTCACCAGGTGACGGCATCATTTGCGGGGATGGTGGCGGCCGTTCGCGTGAGGTGATCCAGCAACAGGTTGTGGCATTGATCGACGGGTTTCTGAACCGGTCACTTCCCAACTGATGGCGGTGTTGCCTGCGCATTCGTGATACGTCAGGATCCCTCCTTTTTGATCGTCAGGAGCAATCGTGGAACGTCTCTTCGTTTATGGAACCCTGGGCCCCGGCCGACCGAATGAACATGTGATGCTCAACATCGGCGGCACCTGGCAGGCGGCCTCGCTGAAGGGGCGCTTGTCGCACGCCGGCTGGGGTGCGGCGATGGGCTTTCCCGGTCTGGTGATTGCCGACGATGGCGACGTCATTGAAGGCTTTGTGTTCTCTTCCGAAAATTTCCCTCAGCACTGGACGGCGCTCGATGAGTTTGAAGGGGCCGAGTATCAGCGGGTTTTGACCAAGGTGACTCTGGATGACGGGACGGCAACGGATGCATGGGTCTACGCCCTGCGCTAGGCAACTTCACCAAGACGGCTATGCCCTGCTGCGCCGGGCAATCCCGGCTGCATGGCTGGCCGGACTTCGGAACACGTTCGACTCCGGAGTAAGGCCCTCAAGCGAATGGCCCGTACCTCGGGGAGTCGATTGGCGCCATTCGCTGCTGGACACTGACCCGACCGTTCAGGCCGTGTGCCGGTTGCCACCATTGCTGGCGGTGGCGGGCGAATTGATTGGCGAGCGCTTCTTCCTCTCCCAGGTGGAGGGCCGCGAGCCGCTTGCCGGTGGCGGTCATCAACAATTGCACCGCGACTTGTCGGCGCAACGTCCCGGCGACACCGCTGTCGCGCTGGTCTACCTCGACGATTACGGCCCCGACAACGGCGCAACCCGCATCGTCCCCGGCAGCCATCGCCCTGAACTCGGCGAGCCGCCATTCGATTTCACTGACGAAACCCGCTCGGTTCAGCTTTCCGGCAGTGCCGGCGACATTCTGATATTCGATGCCGACCTGATCCACGCAGGCAGCTTGAACCCGACCGGCGCACGCCGTCGCACGTTGCTGATCACTTACTTTTCGGAAACGCTCTATGCATCACACCTGAAAACGGTGGGTCTCAGAAACATTCGAATGGACACCAGCGAAAGGTTCGACCCGGCAGGGTTTGCCCTGAAAGAGGCTGAGCAATTCATTTGACTTGATTGCCTTGAGCAACTATATAGTTGCTCAAGGCAACCATTCGAGCACATGCCATGTCCGCGACCCCACTGATCGAACGCGCCGACATCGTCCGGCAATTCAACCGCTTCTACACCCACCAGATCGGCGTTCTGCAGGAACACCTGCTGCAAAGCGACTACTCCCTCACCGAGCTGCGCATCCTCTACGAACTGGCCTCCGGCGGCGATCTGACCAGCGCCGACCTGCGCCAGATGCTGGGCCTGGACGCGGGCTACATGAGCCGGATCATCAGCGGCTTCGACAAAAAAGGCCTGATCCAGAAAGTCCCCTCTGCCACCGACGCCCGCGCGAGCCAATTGCACATCACCGACCTCGGCCGCGAAATCCTCGCCCCGCTGGAACAGGCCTCGCGGCAGGAAGTCATCACCCTGCTCGAACGCATGGCCGAGCCGCAGCAGCTGCAATTGATCGAGTCCATGAGGCAGATCCAGAGCTTGCTGGAGGGAGGCAAACCGACGACCTATCTGCTGCGGGCCCCGCAACCCGGCGACATGGGGCTGGTGGTACAGCAACAAACCGTGATCTACACCCGCGAATACGGCTGGAACTGGGAGTTCGAAGCGCTGGTCGCCGAGATCGTCGCCAAGTACCTGCGCGAATTCGACCCTGCCAGCGAGCGCTGCTGGATCGCGGAAAAAGACGGCAAAGTGGTGGGTTCGGTGTTTGTCATCCGGCACGACGAAACCACGGCAAAACTGCGCATGCTGTTTGTGGACGCCAGCGCTCGGGGGTTGGGGATCGGCAATCGGCTGGTCGAAGAGTGCCTGCGCTTTGCCCGGGATGTCGGCTATAAAAAGATGATTCTGTGGACGACCAGCAATCTGGTAGATGCGCGCAAATTGTATCAGCGGGCGGGGTTTGAACTGGTTGAAGAAGAACCGATTCACAGCTTCGGGAAGGAGCTGGTGAGTCAGACGTGGGCGATTGATTTGTGAAAACCGGCATCATCTCCGACACCCACAACCTCCTGCGTCCGCAAGCATTGACTGCGCTGGAAGGCTGCGACCGGATCATCCACGCCGGCGATATCGGCAACCCGGACATTCTCACCCGACTGGCTGAAATCGCTCCCGTGCATGTCGTACGCGGCAACAACGATTTGAACATTCAGTGGGCCAGCGACATCTCCGATCTCCTGATCTTCGATCTGAATGGCTGGCAAGCCCTGCTCGTCCATGATATCGCCGATGTTCCTGCCGATCTCGATTCGCAGATCAGGCTCGTCATCACCGGCCATTCGCACAAACCGCTTATCGAATGGCGCGGTCATCGGCTCTACGTCAATCCCGGCAGCGCCGGCCCCCGACGTTTCAAACTACCGGTCACGCTGGCGATCCTTGAGATACAGCCCGACACCATCGAACCCCGTCTCATCTCCCTGCTGGATCCCCCCGCCTGAAACCGCTACCGTTCCCCCATCCAGAACAGGGAACCCACCCGCCATGTCCATCGCCGACAACCTCCTCGCTTTCACCTTCGCTGCCACGCTGTTGACCCTGACACCCGGCCTCGACACCGCGCTGATCCTGCGCACCGCCACCGTCGAAGGCAAACAGCAGGCCTTGCGTGCTGCGCTGGGCATCAACGCCGGTTGTCTGTTGTGGGGCGCGGCGGTGGCGTTCGGGCTGGGGGCGTTGATTGCTGTGTCGGAGGTGGCCTACAACCTGCTGAAGTACTGCGGTGCGGCGTATCTGGCGTGGCTCGGGTTGAACATGCTGCTGCGCCCTCGCCGCTCGCTGGCGCCCGCCGAAACCAACGGCAAGCCGGGAGGCAACTGGTTCTTGAAGGGCATGTTGGGCAACTTGCTCAATCCCAAGGTGGGGATTTTCTACGTGTCGTTCCTGCCCCAGTTCATTCCGCAAGGGCAGCCGCTGGTGCCGTGGACTTTCGGGTTAGTGAGCATTCATGTGGTGCTGGGATTGATCTGGTCGCTGGTGCTGATTGGCGCGACGCAGCCGCTGTCGGGGTTTCTGCGCCGCGAGAAGGTGATTCGCTGGATGGATCGCACCACCGGGGTGATTTTCGTGCTGTTTGCCGCGCGGCTGGCCTTCAGCAAGCGGTAAGCCGCCCAACGCCTTCTATCGACGCGTGCAGTTTCATCAACTCAAGCGCTTGCCCTACACATATGGATATCCGTATATTCAAAACCCCATATGTATTCAGGGCACGTTCATGCTCACCCCCGACACCGTTTTCAAATGCCTCGCCGACGAAACCCGCGCCCGGGCCACGCTGCTGATCACCCGTGAAGGCGAGTTGTGCGTCTGCGAGCTGGTCTGCGCCCTCGACGACAGCCAGCCGAAAATCTCCCGTCATCTGGCACAACTGCGCACCTGCGGCCTGCTGCTGGATCGCCGTCAGGGCCAGTGGGTGTATTACCGACTGAATCCGCAGTTGCCGGAATGGGTGCGCGAGATGTTACAGACCACTCTCGCCGCCAACACCGGGTGGCTGGAAGAAAACAGCGCGCGGCTCGCCGCCATGGGCGATCGCCCGCTCAATACATCCGCCTGCTGCTGAGGACCGATCATGCGCGTTCTATTCATGTGCACCGCCAACAGCTGCCGCAGCATTCTGTCCGAAGCGATGTTCAATCACCTGGCGCCGCAAGGTTTCGAGGCAGTCAGCGCCGGCAGTTTCCCCAAAGGCCAGGTGTTGCCGCGCAGCCTGACCACGTTGCAGGAGGCCGGCATTTCCATCGCCGGCTTGAGCAGCAAGGGCAACGGTGCCTTCGAAAACAATCCGCCGGATATTGTCATCACCGTGTGCGACAAGGCCGCCGGCGAAGCCTGCCCGGTGTACTTCGGCCCGGCCCTGAAAGCCCATTGGGGGCTGGAGGATCCGTCGGAAGTGCATGGCGATGAGACCGCTATCAGCGCAGCCTTCCACGCCACCCTCGCCCGGATCGAAACC
Source organism: Pseudomonas sp. 91RF (assembly GCF_003576265.1). Taxonomy (NCBI): domain Bacteria; kingdom Pseudomonadati; phylum Pseudomonadota; class Gammaproteobacteria; order Pseudomonadales; family Pseudomonadaceae; genus Pseudomonas; species Pseudomonas sp. 91RF. Next base: position 29,239 of record NZ_QWFC01000042.1, on the reverse strand, counting down.
CGCTGCCGGGCCTTCCTCGCCCTGCCCTTCGCCGAACTCGACCGCGCTGCCCTCAAGCGCGAGCTCGACCGCATCAGCCTGCTGTGACCGGAGCCGTCATGACCGACCTGCCCAATCTCGACCCATCACTGATTCAGAAAACCGCCCGCGACGACGGCCTCCACAAGCCACGCATCCTGTTGCTCTACGGCTCGACCCGCCCACGCTCGTTCAGCCGCTTGCTGGTGGAGGAAGCCGCCCGGCTGCTGGAGCACTTCGGCGCCGAAACGCGGATCTTCAATCCGTCGGGCCTGCCGCTGCCGGACGATGCGCCCGGTGATCATCCGAAAGTCCAGGAGTTGCTTGCGCTGATGCAATGGTCCGAAGGCCAGGTCTGGTGCTCGCCCGAACGTCACGGCGCGATGTCGGCGGTGTTCAAGGCGCAGATCGACTGGGTGCCGCTGGCGCTTGGCGCAGTACGCCCGACCCAGGGCAAGACATTGGCGGTGATGCAGGTCTGCGGCGGTTCGCAATCGTTCAACGTCGTCAATCAACTGCGGGTGCTGGGCCGCTGGATGCGCATGTTCACCATCCCCAATCAATCGTCGGTGCCCAAGGCGTATCTGGAGTTTGACGAAGGCAACCGCATGAAGCCTTCAGCGCTGTACGACCGGGTGGTCGACGTGATGGAGGAACTGGTGAAGTTCACGCTGCTGTTGCGCGACCGCCCGGACCTGGTGGACCGCTACTCGGAGCGCAAGGAGTCGGCGGAAGAACTGATGCAGCGGGTCAATCAGCGCTCGATCTGAAAACCCGAATAAAAACCGGCGCGATGGTTCACGCCGGTTTTTTTACGTCACACGCTTACTTGTTGATCGACACGATGGTCGCCTTGCTGCCCTCCATCCGGAACGAAAACTTCACCCGGTCGCCCACCGCCAACCCGGACAACTGCTCCTGAGTCGCCGCAAAGCCCATGGTCATCGGCGGCCACTGCAACGCCGCAACGGCGCCATGTGCAATGGTCACGATGTGCTTCGTGGCATCGATGGCCTTGATCGTGCCCTCGGCATTCGCGGCAGGTGCCTGTTGTGTGGCGGACTGCAGTTGCATGCCCTGCATGTCGTCCATCTTCATGCCGGGCATGTCTTCTGCCTGCACAGTAAAAGCGAACGCAATCAGCGTGCCGGCAAAGGTGATCGGGATCAGTTTCATGAGGTTTTTCCTTCAGGTGGGAGGGTTTCAACGGACAAGTGACGGCGGCGCATCAATCGATACGCCGCCGGGATGACGAACAGGGACAACAGGGGTGCCGTGACCATGCCGCCGACCATGGGCGCAGCGATGCGGCTCATGACTTCGCTACCGGTGTCGCTACCCAGCAGGATCGGCAACAGGCCGGCGATGATCACGGCCACGGTCATGGCTTTGGGGCGCACGCGCTGCACGGCGCCTTCGCGAATCGCCGCGACCAATCCGCGCTCGGTGTGGTCGCCGCCGTCTTCGCGCTCGGCCCAGGCGTTTTTCAGATAGAGCAGCATGATTACGCCGAACTCGGCGGAGACCCCGGCCAGTGCAATGAAACCGACACCAGTGGCGACCGAAAGGTTGTAGCCCAGCAGATAGAGAAACCACGCACCGCCACTCAGGGCGAACGGCAACGTGGCCATGATCAGCAGCGCCTCGTCGAAGCGGGCGAAGGTCAGGTAGAGCAGCACGAAGATGATCAGCAACGTGGCCGGCACCACCAGTTTCAGGCGAGCGTTTGCCCGTTCGAGAAACTCGAACTGCCCCGAGTAACTCAGGCTCATGCCGGGCTGCAATCTCACCTGCTCGCTGACCGCTCGACGCAAGTCACCCACCACCGAAGCGATGTCCCGCCCGCGCACATCGATGTACACCCAGCCGGACGGTCGGGCGTTTTCGCTCTTGAGCATCGGCGGGCCGTCCGTGACCCGGATTTTCGCCAGCATGCCGAGGGTGACCAGACTGCCCGAAGGCGTGTAGATCGGCAGTTGCTCCAGGGCGCCGGGCGAATCGCGCCACTCTCTCGGGTAACGGATGTTGATCGGGAAACGTGCCAGTCCCTCAATGGTTTCCCCGACATTCTCGCCACCGATGGCTCCCGCGACGATGGACTGTACATCGCTGATGTTCAGCCCGTAGCGGCCGGCGGCGTTGCGGTCGATGTCCACGTCGATGTAACGACCGCCAGTCAGGCGCTCGGCCAGCGCCGAACTGACGCCGGGCACGTCTTTGGCCACACGCTCGACGGCCTGGGCCACCGCATCGATGCGGGCCAGATCGTTGCCGGCGACCTTCACGCCGATGGGGCTCTTGATCCCCGTGGCGAGCATGTCGATGCGGTTGCGGATCGGCGGAATCCAGATGTTGGTCAGTCCCGGCACGCGAACTACGCGGTCCAGTTCTTCCACCAGTTTTTCCGGGGTCATGCCCGGGCGCCATTGCTCGTGGGGCTTGAACTGGATCGTGGTTTCGAACATCTCCAGCGGTGCCGGGTCGGTGGCGGTTTCGGCGCGACCGGCCTTGCCGAACACATGCTCGACCTCTGGCACGGTCTTGATCAGGCGGTCGGTCTGCTGCAGCAATTGCGCGGTTTTTTGCGCTGACAAACCCGGCAAGGCCGACGGCATGTACAGCAGATCGCCCTCGTCCAGCGGCGGGAGAAACTCGCCACCGAGCCGCGAGACCGGCCACGCCGCACTGATGAACACCAGCAGCGCCATCACCAGCGTGAACTTCGGTCGGCGCAACACCGCATCCAAGGCTGGCTGGTAGATCCGGATCAGCCAACGGTTGAGCGGATTGTGGCGTTCATCCGGAATCCGTCCGCGAATCCAGTAGCCCATCAGCACCGGCACCAGCGTCACCGACAACCCCGCTGCCGCCGCCATGGCGTAGGTCTTGGTGAACGCCAGCGGGCCGAACAACCGTCCTTCCTGAGCCTGCAAGGTAAACACCGGGATGAACGACAGCGTGATGATCAACAGGCAGAAAAACAGCGCCGGCCCGACCTCCGCCGCCGCGTCGGTCATCACCTGCCAATGGCGTTCGCCCTTGAGCTCCTGCCCCGGATTGGTGGCGTGCCACGCCTCGATCTTCTTGTGCGCGTTTTCGATCATCACCACGGCGGCATCGACCATCGCGCCGATGGCGATGGCAATCCCGCCCAGCGACATGATGTTGGCGTTCAGCCCCTGATGACGCATGACGATGAACGCAATCAGCACACCCACCGGCAACGAGATGATCGCCACCAGCGACGAACGCAGGTGCCAGAGAAAGATCCCGCACACCAGCGCCACAACGATGAACTCTTCGAGCAGTTTGTGGCTGAGATTGTCCACGGCGCGGTCGATGAGTTTGCTGCGGTCGTAGGTGGTGACGATCTCCACGCCGGGCGGCAGGCTGCTTTTCATGTCATCGAGCTTGGCCTTGACCGCCGCGATGGTCTCCCGGGCGTTCTTGCCGCTGCGCAAGACCACCACACCACCGACGGTTTCGCCCTGACCGTCCAGTTCTGTGATGCCTCGGCGCATGTCCGGTCCGGTCTGGATCGTCGCGACATCACCCAGGGTCACCGGCACCCCGCCGGCGCCGAGTTTGAGCGGGATCGCCCGGAAGTCATCGAGGGTTTTCAGGTAGCCGGACGCGCGCACGATGAACTCGGTCTCGGCCATTTCCAGCACCGCACCGCCGGTTTCCTGATTGGCCTTGCCGATGGCTTCACGCACCTGCGCCAGGGTGATGCCGAGGCTGGCCAGTTTTACCGGATCGGGCTGCACCTGATACTGCTTGACCATGCCGCCGAGGGTGGCGACTTCGGCGACGTTGGGCAGGGTCTTGAGCTCGAACTTGAGGAACCAGTCCTGCAACGCGCGCAACTGCGCCAGATCGTGCTGGCCGCTGCGATCCACCAGCGCGTACTGATAGATCCAGCCGACCCCGGTGGCATCCGGACCCAGCGCCGGTCTGGCACTGGCCGGCAGGCGACTCTGGATCTGGCTCAGGTACTCCAGCACCCGCGAGCGCGCCCAGTATTGATCGGTGCCGTCCTCGAACAGCACGTACACAAAGCTGTCACCGAAAAACGAATAGCCGCGCACGGTTTTCGCCCCCGGCACCGAGAGCATGGTGGTGGTCAGCGGGTAGGTCACCTGGTTCTCGACGATCTGCGGCGCCTGTCCGGGGTACGGCGTGCGGATGATCACCTGCACATCGGACAAATCCGGCAGTGCATCGATCGGCGTGCTTTGCACCGACCACACACCCCAACCGGTGATGAACAGCGTCGCCAACAGCACCAGAAAACGGTTGGCCACGGACCAGCGAATCAGCGCGGCAATCATGGCTGACTCCCCGAGGCTTGACCCTCCGTCGCCAGCGGCGCGGCGACGATGCCCTTCAGGCTGGCTTCGGAGTCGAGCAGGAACTGGCCAGAGGTCACGACCTTCTGCCCTTCTTCCAGGCCTTGGAGGATCACCGTTTTGCCGTCGCTTTCCTCACCAAGTCGCACCTCCACCGGGCGATAATGCCCCGCGTCCTCGGCCAGCATGACCAAGGCCCGCTTGCCGGTGCGGATCACCGCTTCGCTCGGCACCCACAGGCTGTCCTGCCCGGTCGAGCGGTTCAGCCGTACTTGAGCGGTCATCCCCGGACGCAAGCGACCCTCGCCGTTGGCCAGTTCGACCCGCACGCGCAGGGTGCGGCTGTCCGGGTTGGTGTCCGGCAGAATCGCGCTGACCTTGCCGTTGAACACGGTGCCGGGAAACGCCGGCAATCGTGCTTCGATGGCTTGCCCTTCGCTGATGGAACCGGCCTGTGCTTCCGGCACCGCAACAGCCAGCCAGACACTGCTAAGCCCGTTGATCCGCGCCAGCGTTTCACCGCTCGCCACGGTCATGCCGGTGCGCACGTTGAGCTCCTGCACCACGCCGCCCACCGGGCTGGTGACGGTGAGGTTCGGCTGAACCTTGCCACTGCGTTCCACCTGGGTAATCAGGCTCGATGGCATGCCGGTCAGTTGCAGTCGTTGGCGCGCCGCCAAAATCAGCTCCCGGTCGCCGCTGCGCTTGAGGGCCAGAAACTCGGTCTGCGCTGCAGCCCAGTCCGGTACGAGAATGTCCGCCAACGGCGCCCCCGCCACCAGCACATCCCCCGGCGCCCGGGCGTAGACCCGTTCGACAAAACCGCTGGTGCGGGTCTGGATCACCGCCACATCGCGCTCGTTGAACGCCAGCACACCGGTCACATCGAGGCTGGAGGAAAACCGCCCGCGCGCAACCGTTGCCGTGCGCAGCCCCAGATTCTGGGTCAGGCCCGGATCGATGCTCACCGTCGCATTGCCTGCGCCTTCGCTGGCGTATCGCGGCACCAGTTGCATATCCATGAAGGGCGACTTGCCCGGTTTGTCGAACTTCTGCTGCGGGTACATCGGGTCGTACCAGTACAGGGCCTTGGGTTCGCCACCCTGCTCCGCAGTTGCGCCGGTTACGCCAGGCATGCGCTGATAAGCCACGCCGTAGCCCGCAGCAACACCCACCGCAAGGGCGAGGCCGGCCAGCCAGAAGCTGTTGCGTTTTGGTAGGTTCACAGGCTGCTCTCCCCATAAGCGAAATGCAGACGCGCAGCGGTCAGTGCGCGCTGTTCTTCCACGTCGATCTGTTTGAGGCGCGCCTCGATGAGTTCGCGGCGGGCGCCGACCACGGCGTTCAGATCGCCCTTGCCGGCGCGATAACTGGCCAGACTCAGCTCGACCTTCTCTTTGGCCAGCGGCACCAGGCTTTGCTGGTTGCGCAGCACCGCCCGGTCGAGGCGCGCATAGTCGGCCAGCTCGTTTTCCAGTTGTTCGGTGTGCTCGAGGGACAGGGCTTCGCGCTCTGCTTCGATCTGACTGAGTTCAGCCTGACGGGCGGCGATCTTCGGGTTTTGCCGCGATTCGGGAAACAGCGGCAGGTCCCAGGAAAACTGCACGCTGACCATGTCGCCGAATTCGCGGTTACGGTGCTGGTAATCCACTTCCCAGCTCCAGTCGGACTTTTTCTCGGACACGGCTTCCTGCACCTTCGCCTGCGCTTCGCGGGCCATGGGCGCAAACGCGGCCAGTTCCGGATGGTGTTGCAGTTGATGATTGAAGGTGGCGGGCTCGACCGACCATTGCGGCAGGCTGCCTTCGGGCTTGTCGTTGGCAGCGGTGCCGATCCAGCGTTTCAGCGCCGCCCGGGCCTGGGTGCGTTCCAGCGTCAGGTTGTCTTCTTGCTCGGCCAGTCGGGCGGCTTCCTGCTTCGGTGTCACCGCGTCCGCAGGTTGCGCCCGGCCACCGGCGATCTGCGCCCGCAGGGTATCGGTCAGCAGGCGGTTTTCCTTGTAGAAGTCCTGAAGCAGCGCCTGTTTGCGCTCCACCGAATAGCTGCCGATCCACGCCAGCGCCGTGGCCTGTCGGACTTTCAGACGTTCGACGCGACGTTCCGCCGCCGCGCGCTCGACGCCCGCCTCGGCAACCTCGATGCGCGCCTTGCGCTTGTCGCCGTTGGGCATGTCCTGGCGCCAGCCGACCATTTGCATGGTCATGAAGTCCTTGTCGAGGCTGTAGCGGTCCGGGCCACCCACGGGATAGTTCTGCACGCCCAGCACCAGTTTCGGATCGGGCAACTCCCCTGCCGGGATGGCAGCGCTGCTGGCGGCCTGGATTTTTGCATCTTGAGCGTTCAGCGACGGCGCGTTGGTTTCCGCCAGCCGCAGCGCTTCATCGAGTGTCAGCGCGGCGGCGAAACCCGGCCACGCGAGCACGCTTGCCGCAAGGCCGGCCGCGAAGGGCCAACCTGTGCACTTGAGTTTCATGTTTACGATTCCTGTGATCGTCCGCTGTGCGCGGCGTAAAACACGCGCACAGCCAATCCACTCCGCCTCGGCGGAATGAGTTTTCAAGGGAGACAGGAATCAGACGCGGGGCGGTCGCCAGACCCCGGACGGGGTCGCTACGGGCAGGGAATCACTGAAGAAAGAATGCGCAACGGGGCTGAACACGGTGACGGGGGGCTTGAGGATCACGACTTGCAGCAGGCCGCCGGTCTTGCACTCCTGGCCTGGCTTGCAGGGTGTACCGTGATCGGCAGGACTTTTCATGTCCTTGCAGCAATCCATGCCCATGCCATCCATCATCGCCATGCCCATGGCTTGCATCGGGCAGGGTTCTGTCGGCGCCTGCACACCCGCCATCCCGCTGAGGGGAAGCGCCAGGCTGATCAGGAAGACGAGACAAAACCGCAGGTAGCGTTTCATGGCCGGAAGTCTAGTTGCGAGAAACGGGATTCACAATCGGATGGTGCCGATATCAGCGGACGCGTATTAAGCCAGGATTAGCAGCGGAAAATCATGCAGCGCTCGAACGATCACCTAACCTCATTGATTGTGTGTTCAACCGGAATCGCCAGTCCCATGCGCAACGCCTTGAAGTCATTGATGTTCGTCGCCCTGATCCTGCTTGTCCCAGGGCTGGCTACGGTGTCGGCCGCAGATTTGTCGCCCTCGCCCGACAGCGGCGCCCCGCTACCCGGTGTCACCCAGAATGACCTGCAAGCCCTGCAACAACGCCTCGACGGCCTCAAGCAGCAGATCTCGTCCGCCAACAATTACAACCAGCTCGAAGGCCCCCAGGATCGGGTGCAGACCTTCATTCTCGACATTGATCGACTGTCGGCTTCGCTGTTGCCGCAGCAGGCACAACTGACCGTACAACTGGGCGTACTGGGCGCAGCACCGACGGAAACGGTGGCCGCCGAACAGGCCGACATCGCCGCACAGCGGGCGGCGCTGATCGAGCAGAAGAACAAGGTCGATACCGCGCTGAAGAATCTGGCCACGCTCAAGCAGAACGCCACCGATCTGATCACCCAGATCGCCGGCATTCGCCGCACGTTGCTGGAAAGCGAACTCACCCTGCGCACCGACAGCGTGCTCAGCCCTGATTTCTGGTCGCCGATGATTGATCCCGACCCTGCCGATCGCCAACGCCTGCAGATGTTCGTCGACCAGATCAAGGAAACCGGCACCGAGGCCTGGCAACCGGGGCAACGGTTCTACACCAGCGTGCTGGTAGTGTTGTCGTTCATGGTCTGGACCTTGGGCCGACGGCTCGCCGACCGCTGGCTGGCGTGGGTGTGCATTCATCGCATGCCCGAAGGCCGGTTGCGCCGCAGTTCACTGGCCTTCGCCTCGGCGCTGGCGACACTGGCGACCACCGCAATTGCCCTGGAGCTGCTGTATTACGCCTGCACCCGGCATGTGCCGCTGCCGCCGATGCTGGCGACGTTCTCCGACGAATTCCAGAAAGTCGTGTACGCCTGCGTGATGATCACCAGCCTGAGCCGCGCCTTGCTGTCCACCGAGCACCCGTCGTGGCGGCTGCCGGCGATTGCCGAACCGGTGGCCCTGACGCTCAAACCTTTCGCCAGGGTTCTCGCGGCGACGCTGCTGGTACTGGTAACGGCGGTGCAGGTCGGCAATTCGTCCGGCATGAGCAGCCAGATCGTGATCACCGGCCGCGGCGTCATCGCGCTGGTGGTATTGGCCATCGTCACCGTGCTGCTGATGCGCGTCGGCAAGGTGCGCAAGGCGCTGGCGGCCGCCGGAGATGCGCAGGTGACGGGCAACACCCTGGCCGGGGTGATTTACACCGTGACCACGCTGGCGATGGTCATTTCCCTGGGGGCCCTGCTGACAGGCTACGTATCGCTGGCGCGGTTCATCACCTATGAACTGGTGTGGGCGTTTATCGTGCTGTCCGGTTTCTACCTGCTGATGCAATTGCTCAAGGACAGCTGCGAATACGTCTTCTCGCCCCGCCACTCCAGCGGCAAGGCCTTGAAGCAACTGCTGGGCGTCGGCGACCGGCGCCTCGAACAGGCCTCGACCCTGCTGGCCGGCGTGGGCCGGGCGGCGTTGCTGTTGCTGGCGGTGATCACGCTGTTCGTGGGCGGCATCGGCACCACGCTGGGTCAATTGGCCAACAGCATCGGCACCATTCTCGGCGGTGCCGGCCTGCGCAAACTGAACATCGTTCCCGGGCATTTGCTCAACGCCATACTCGCCCTGCTGATCGGTATTTACCTGATCCGTGCCCTGCGCCGCTGGCTCGACAACGAGTTCCTGCCCAAGACCGACATGGATCCCGGCATGTGCGCCTCCCTCAGTACGCTGTTTTCCAACATCGGCTACGCGGTGGTGATTCTGCTGACGCTGTCGTCGCTGGGCGTGCAGTGGACCAACCTGGCGTGGATCGTCAGCGCGCTGTCGGTAGGCATCGGTTTCGGTCTGCAGGAGATCGTGAAGAACTTTGTCTCGGGGCTGATCCTGCTCACCGAACGCCCGGTGAAGGTGGGCGACCTGATCAGCATCAGCGGCGTTGAGGGCGACATCCGCCGGATCAACGTGCGCGCCACGGAAATCCAGCTCAGCGACCGCTCCATCGTGATCGTGCCCAACTCGCAACTGATCTCGCAGAACCTGCGCAACGTCACCCTCGGCGGCAGCGCCCAGGGCGTGGCGACGCTGGAGCTGATGTTCCCGCTGGACATCGACCCCGAACAGGTCAAAGGTCTGCTGCTCGACACCTACAAAGAGCACGAAACCATCCTCGGCAAACCGGCGCCGTTCGTGCGTTTCAGCAAGCTTTCACCCGATGGCATCACCCTGACCGTGACCGGTTATGTCGACAGCCCGAGAATTGTCGGCAAGACCAAGAGTGATCTGTTGTTCGAGATACTCAAGCGGCTGGGGGCGGCGGGGATTGAGTTGGCGAAGCCGCCGCAGCCGGGCAGTTGACGCCCGTCAGCCCAATGGCCCGATACCATCTATAGTCACATCGTTCACCTCATGGGGATTCGTCAGAAGTTTGCTGTTGGCCGTGTTCGATCAGAACTCCAGTTCCCCTGACAACCCAAGTGAAAATGGAGAAAGTCATGGCCTTGGTCGATCCGCGGAACAACGAATACGACGTGAACAAACTTGGCACAGCCAGCATCGTCGGGCACGTGAGCACTGACAGCGCCCGAATCTGGATTCGCGTCTATATGGCGGGAGTATGGACGCTGGTCTGGTCCGAAAAGGCGTTGGTCGGGGACCTGTTCACGCTTGATGGCAAAACCATTGAGCTGTTTCTAAAAGGTCAGGGATGCGACCCCAAAAACATACTGTCGTACAAGTTCAGTGAAGACTCGGACCTGACCAATACCTTCGACATTGCCAATCTGAAGCCGAACACCACCTACTACTGTTACTTGATCAGTCAGAAGCCAGCGTCCAAAAGTATGTGGCGCAGAACAGAAATCGGCTATCAAAAGATCTACTCCTTTACCACCATGGCGCAATCCATGCCCGATTTCAGCTTCGGATTCTATAGCTGCCATGACCCGTTCAACGCCAATAACAGCAATGGTGCGTGGCCCTTGTTTCTCAGCAGGGCCAACAACGCAAAAGTCAGATTCGTCATTGGCGGTGGCGATCAGGTCTATGTGGACTGCCAGGAAAACAAATACTTTCCGGACATCTGGGAATGGCTGCAGAACAACAAGGACGATCTGATCGCAGCGTTCACAAAAGATGGAAAACTGCTCACCGCGGGTCTCGATGCTTACCTTCTGAGCCTCTACCGCTGGTATTACCGTGTGTACTGGAATTTCCCTCAAATGCAGGAGATCTTTTCGAAAACGCCTCAATACATGATTTGGGATGACCATGAAATCATGGATGGCTGGGGATCGCGAACCAACAAGGAGCGTCTGGAAATTCTTTCAAGGTACTTCAAGAAAGACGACCCCGACATTGACCAGCAACTTATAGACTCGATGTGGAATGCAGCAAGAACAGCCTATTTTGAATATGGCCACAGTCACAACCCTCCCACCAACATTGTCAGGTCGTTATTGAAAACACCCGAAAAATGCATCTGGGACTATAACTTCATAAAGGGGACAACCCCATTCTACGTGCTCGACCTGCGCGGGCATCATGATGTTGAAAGAGCCCAGAACAGACTGCTTGGAGATGATCAGGTTGCACGCTTTCTAGGCTGGCTGGATACGCCGCCCGTCAAAAAATCAAAAATCGTGTTTGTGGTCAGTTCCGTTCCAGTCGTTCACTGGCGATCCATCGTACTAACGGCAGGGTCCTTGCTTAACAGCCTCAAGGACGACTTCATGGATGAATGGGATCATCCCTCCAACCATGTTGAAAGAAATCTGCTGCTGGAAAAAATATTCGCAGCCTTCAATGCCGAAGGCCGAACGTTGGTGTTCTTGAGCGGCGATGTTCATTGTGCTGCCGCCTTCAGGTTGCAACACAAAATCTATCGCCAGGCCAACGTTTACCAGATTACCTCGAGTGCCATTTCGCGAATGCCCGCCGGGCAGGCTGTTTCTGCCGGAATAGCCAAATTCGGTACGCTCAGTGGTAATGACAACGTTCAGTTCGAGCACCTGTTCAGCCATTCGGAAGACAAGAACTTCGCCATTTTCCATGTGAAAAACAGTGATTCGATCACCGTCGATCTTTGCTGGCCGGGCGGCACCGAGGGCGAAGCCGTCGTCAAGACCATCGAGTTGGAATAGCGCACACACAAAAAGCCCCCTTTTGGGGGCCGGCTACATTTATGGAACCTGCATCACTCTTCAGTGGAAAGGCTCGGCTCCTGGCTGGCTTCAGCTTCCATCTTCAAGCGGTCAGCCTTGCTGATGTACTTGGGCTTGTTGCTTTTCGGCGCCAGTTTGGCGTTGGCCTTTCTGGATTTTTCCTTGAAGAGTTGTTGCAGTTTCTTTTGGCGATTCATGGTGTCTTGCCTGGCTTGAAAATGGGTGGATGATATCAGCTTCGACCCGGCGGGTTGCGCCGCATCCGTTACGCACAATCGAGCCTCTCGCGCAGAAACTCGATGAAACGTTGGGTCTTGGCCGGCAGCAGCCGGGTCTCGGTCAGCGCATAGACCGGGACTGGAGGGGCTTGCCATTGCGGCAAGACGCGCCGCAACGAACCGCTCGCGACGTCCTGCGCTGCGATGCCATCCGGTAACAGCGCGATGCCCAGGTCCAGAGAGGCCAGACGCCGGAGCATGCCCACGCTATTAACCTCGAATCGCCCACCGACAGCCACTTGCTCGCTTCTTTTCTCGCTGGTCAGCGTCCAGCGGCCGGCATCAGGACCGCGCATTCTCAGGCATTCGTGATTCACCAGTTCAGCGGGATGCTCCGGTTCACCCGCGACATCCAGATACCCGGGCGACGCGTAGAAACCGCGTTTCAGACTCGCAAGCTTGCGGGCGATCAGGTTTGAGTCAGGCGGCTCCCCCATGCGAATGACCACGTCTACAGGATCGCTGATCAGGTCGGCCTGATGCGGTGTGAGGTCGAAATCGAAGTGGATGCCGGGGTATTCACGGGAGAATTCTGCAATGAGCGGTGCCAGATAAATGTTGGCAAAATCCACCGGCAGCGAGGCCCGCAGCAGCCCGCTCGGTCGGGCGAGCATCTCGCCCAGCTGTTCGTGAGCCAGCCGCGCCTCTTCCACAATCCGCTTGCAGCGTTCGTAGTAAAGCTGTCCCGCTTCCGTCAGTTCGATGCGGCGTGTGGTGCGATGCAACAGGCGCAGGCCAATGGATTTCTCCAGGCCGCTGATCCGTCGGGAAAGCGTTGAATTGGGCATGTCCAGCGATTCCGCGGCCCCACGAAAACCACGCTTCTTCACGACTTCAACAAACAACGCCATGTCATTCAGGTATTCCAACGCTCATTGCTCCATCTGTGGATCAGTCATTTCAATTTAACCGGATTTATCCCGTTTTTGAATTGACTGAAGATGCGCCCGACACTATTGAGGAGCACCGCAATGAACGTACCCTTTTCCGAAGGTTTCAACGCTGACAATGCAGCCTTTCTGCTGATCGACCACCAAGTCGGCACCATGGGCTGGGCCAGATCGATGCCCTTTGAAGAACTCAAGCGCAACGCCCTGATGCTCGCCAAGGCCGCGCGCATTCTGAAAATGCCCGTCGTGTTGACGTCGAGCATGGAAGAACACGCACAAGGCCCGCTCCTGAGTGAGCTTGAGCAAATCCTCCCGGCAGCCTTCGCAAGTCGCATCAAACGCCTCGGCATCGTCAATGCGATGGACGACGAACACTTCGCCGCCGCCGTGAAAGCCACCGGGCGCCGGAAGCTCATCATCGCCGGCGTGACCAACGACGTCTGCACCGTTTACCCGGCGCTCTCGCTGGTGCGTGATGGCTATGAAGTCCAGGTAGTCGCCGATGCCGGTGCCTCACCGACCAGAATGGCCGATGACATCGCATTGCGTCGCATGGACAAGGCCGGGGTCACACTGACCAGCACCAACCAATTGATTGCCGAACTGGCGGGAAGCTGGGCGACGTCAGAGGGTGGCGAGTTGGTTCAGGTGTTGATGGAGTCTTTTGGCAGCTAAGCCGGTCAGCGGGCGAGTCCGGGATAGCGCCTTCCCGGACTCGCTCGAATGAAGACGCCGTTTCAGGCCAGCACGGCGGTAATCCACCGCACCTGCTGTGTGAGTTCTTGCACCTTGTGCTCGCAAACCCCGTGTCGCGCCCGCCCGAAGTGGTTCAGGGTCTGTTGCTTGTGCCGCAACCGGTGCTGCCACTTGCTGACAAACGCCGGGCTGCGGGCCTGCAATTGCAGGGGACCGAAGTACAACTCCTCGGCGGTGTACGTCACCGGATCGCCACGCTCGGCGACGATGATTTCGTAGTCGAAGCGGTTTTCCCGCAGGACTTCTTCGCAGAGGATCCGGTAGTCGTTGTCCATCAGCCATTGGCGCAGCGGTTGCTCGCCGCCGTTGGGTTGCAGGATCAGGCGTTCGCGGCCGCTCAAACGTGCCTTGCCGGCTTCGAGAATGTCGCGGATGGTCTCGCCGCCCATGCCACAGAGGCTGATCGCGGTGATCGCGTCTTGTGGCTCGATGGCCATCAGGCCATTGGCCAGACGCACGGTGATCTGCTCACCCAGGTCGTTCTCACGCACAGTGCGCTGGGCCGAGCGAAACGGTGTCAACGCCATCTCCCCCGCCACCGCCGCCTCGATGGCACCACGGCGCATCAACGCCACCGGCAGATAGCCGTGATCCGAGCCGATATCGGCCAGGCGCGCACCGGCGGGTACGTGCGCAGCGACACGCTCCAGGCGCATGGACAATGTCTGTTCGTTCAACCGCAACCTCTTTTACATTGAGCGTCCGGCGCCAGTGGCCGGATCGGGGCGCGATTCTGGAGGGCAACGTCGTGTATTTCAAATTTAAATGACCAAGCGCGACGATCACACCAACACCGTCAACCACGCCGACAGCAACAACAAAAACGCCAATCCGGCATTCATGCGCCTGAATGCCCGTGGCGAACCAAAGAACCGCGCACTGCCCACACCCAGCGCCGCCCACGCCGTCATGCACGGCAGGCAGACCAGCAGAAACACAAAGGCCAGCAACAGCATCCGCATCTGTTCATCGCTGCTCCCGCCAAACACGCTCACCACCGCCACCGCCATCATCCACACTTTGGGATTGATCAGTTGCAGGCCGGCGGCGCCATAAACGCCGAGCCCTTCTTCACCCGCCGTTGCCGGGTCAAGGGACGGCGGCGTGCTGCGAAAGATCTGCCACGCCAGCCAGCTCAACCACAGCACTCCGGCCCAAGACATTGCCTGCTGCACCCGGGGATAACGCAGTAGCGTTTCACCCACGCCGAGCCCGACCACCAACACCACCAGTGCCGCCGACACACAGGCACCGAAGATGATCGGCAGCGTAGCGACCATCCCCCGCCGCGAACTGTGGCTCATCACCAGAATATTGGTCGGCCCCGGGGTGATCGAGGCGACGAAGGAAAACAGCAGAAAGGGCAACAACGATTCCATGGCATGGACTCCGGATCAGTTCAGGGAGCCATGGTCGCGATTGCGCGACGATCAGTCTGGAAGGTTTGAGCAGCGCTTGAGGAGCCACGCCGGGATCAACGACTCAGGTGGCCAATGTCTGCCAAGGTTTAAATATCCTCACCAGCCCCGGTAACGAAAAGCACATGTACTCGTGCTTCGCCATCGGTTACGACTACCTTGATAGCCTGGAGGGATAAACCCACCACGCACAGAGCATCAAATAATATCCAAAAGTTCCAGATCCGACCGAACCACTCTGGAATCTTCTTCAGACAATTGTGCCAAGAGAGACTCCAGCCCGTGCCGAGCAATTATTTCCTTTATTTTTATGCACGCAATTTCAAAAGCGATTGCAGGGCTTCTTCCGGCCGAGAGCACAAGCCCTGCAATTTGCAACATCATCTCTTCCACTGGATGAGAGAAGCTGCCTTCCATTTCATTCAGGGCATATCCAACTTCCGTCTCGCCCTCAACCCAGGATAAGCCTCTTTTCTTGCTACTTCTGATTTTAAGCCGGCAGTAAATCGGATAATAATCAAACATCCATAGCTGTATTTCTTTATAACTTTTCACTGCTGACATATTCAGCCCCTCAATGCTCTACAACCATGGATGCGCAAGCTCAGCAAAATAGCGCCGTTCAAAAGAAGACAGATTGATTAAATGACACCTGCCCTTTTAACTCCTCCGTCGACAATCGCCCCCCGCTAACACGTTGTAACTTTCACCACATTGAAACCAGACACTTCCTCTATTTTCCGCATCTTCACCTTCGGACCATTCCTTCCAGATACTTAAAGGGCGCCGTATTCATATCAAGCCCCATATCAACTATCAACAACCTCACCTCATCAAACTCTTCTCCACTGAGAAACACGTCATACTCGCAGATATGATCACAAAGAATCTCCAATGCCAGATTCTCTTCATGGTGCTTGACGTAATCCAGTGCTCCCTCAAGAAATAGCGTGTCCAACCGTCCCTTTAGCTTGACGCCAAAAACCAATATACGTTCCGAATACACAGCCTATCTCTGTATTTAAAAAAAGGGGCAGCTTTATTAAATCAAATAAATCCACCCCCTTTTCTCTCAAGGTTATACGCCGAAATCAGCAGCCCTCCTGCGCCTCCTCATTCTATATCCCAAAAATCTCCAGGAGGTGCGTACTCTCCATTCAGCAATACGGCGCACCAACCGAAAGAGGTATCAAACATCTCAAGGTCAATGATTTTATAAACACCCTTGCCAACTCCCTCCAGTGTAATCAAACCATTGGAGAAGTGAGTATATCGACCTCCCCCCCCAGCAACAGCTCTACGTTCCAGCTCTTCGCGATCCCAGCCGAATACCAGCCCTGATGACTCAGGGACAGTGACCGAAAATGAAATTTCAAAATCCGTTGAGACTTTACAAAAACACGGAATGCGTTTACGCACCAGCAATTCATCTGTAATCAGATTGTCAGGAAAATCAATGTTCAAATTCACTTAAACACCCTCCTGGGAACTACAACCTCACCTGAAAATTTTCTTTCAAAGGTAATGGCAGGGCAGGGATCCGTTCGGATCGCGAATCGCTACCACGAGATATCACTTTTAGTTATCACCCCGTCTTAATTCAGAAAATTAGAAAGACCAGCACTTCTCGTATTATCAACTATCCGAACGATCACCGGAGTACCACCGTTGATATATCTCAATAAAAACGCCATTTTTTCACCGGCAATGCATATGTGCATTCGTTCCGGGATTCAGTTCAAGCATTCGGATCTCGACTACCAAATCAACCACACCATTTCGGACTATCAGGCTGTCATTCAATTCGAGGGAGAGGCTTATTAAATCAAATAAATCCGCCCCCCCTTTTTCACTCAACCCAGTATCTACTCGCTTATATCTGATCCCAAAAGTCCCCAGGAGGTGCATATTCACCACCCTGCAATACAGCGCACCAACCGAAGAGTCTATTAAACATCTCAAGATCAATTATCTTGTAAACACCATCGTCGACTTTTTCCAACGTAATCAGACTCTGGGCATAATGCGTGTATTGCCCACCTGCCCCGGCAACAGCCCTTAGATCCAGCTCCGTACGATCCCATCCCGATACAAGCCCTGTTGACGCCGGGACGGTGACCGAAAATGAAATTTCAAACTTATTGGAGACCATACAAATGCAGGGAATACGCTCATGCTTAAGTAGCTCATCCGTGATCATGTTCTCCGGGAAATCAATAATCAAATTCATTGAAACAAACTCCTGGGTGCTACGACCTCACCCGTAAAATTTTTCTGAAAGGTAGTTTCAGGACTAAAGTATTGGGAGCCATGTGGATCGCGAATCGCGACAACCGAGATACCATTTCGAGTTGTCACTCCATCCACTACCACGAAATGGGAGAAGCTGGTTCCTCCCGTCTTGTCAACGATTCGAACGATCACCGGTGTTCCATTGCCGGTAAATTTAGCCAATTCACCCACGTTCCTGTTGGTAAGAACACCTGCGGGGACACCTTCAGAAGTCATCAACCTCGCCACTTCAGCAGACCCTATTCCCTCCTCGCTCGGTGGAATTCTCTTGATAAGTGATGCTATGTCCACTTCCCTGCCCAAAGTATCCAATACCATACCGCAAGAGTTATGTCCGCAGGTAGGGAAAGGCCCTTGGTTTACGACCAGACGATCACCATCTCTCTTGATCGAATCATCAAGCAATGGATGTTTCGGCCCCCCGCCAGCGGCCTCTCCCGCAGTGGCCACTCCCTTTGTGCCGGCGGTCGCGGCAAGATCTTTGGCCGCTTGCCTCTTCGTGACCAACTCCAGAACCGCATCGACAACAAACTTGCCGCTTCGCAATCCGGTCAGCGAGAGAATGGCATCGTCAATCGCACTGACCGACAATATCCCTTTGCCTGCAATTGCAGACAACCGTTCAGCAGCGTCCGTCACGCCCGACGCGTAAGTCGAAATGTTTGAAAGCTCATTGCCATACTGAGCAGTCTGCTCAGGACCGAACTGCCTCCAATGTTCGTAGACTGCTCCAGGGCCATAAGTCCCGGCGGCATTGAACAATGTCGAGTCGTTGAATTGTTCCTTTGTGGCGTTGAACGCGTATACCGGTGCGCCATTGGCAATGATCGGTCGTCCATCCGGCCAGGTCAGCGGGATTTTTTGAGCCGACAGCTGGGCGATCATGTCATACGCGACCCCCATGTCCCGAGCGAAGTTCTCGGATTCAGGATCACTGCCGACAGCCTTCTGCATCACACTTTTCAGACTCGCCAGATGCGCTTCATCGACTTCGGCACCGGCGGCCAGCATCAGCAGATCTTCCCAGCTGGAGCTCGAGCGTGGTTTCCCGAGCGTCTTTTCCAGCTCGTCCGCTTTTTTCTTCAGCAGAGGAACTTCCTGCTGCTTGTGCAACTGGCGGTTGAACATTTCTACGCCAGACGCACTGTTCACAGCGGTAACCGTGCCCGATGCGCCACCGGCAGATCCTGCTGCCGCACCCAGTCCGGATGCAATCAAAGTACCCAGGGCGCTCTGTTGTGCATCCGTCAGACCGCTGTCGTGCAAGGCCTTGCCGATCATTGGCATCAACGCCGCAGAGACACCGGCGCCCAAGGCGCCGCTGGCAACACTGCTGCTCGACAGCCCCATCACTGCACCCACCAGGGCGTGCAGCATGACGCGTGCGGCGCCACCTTCGGACCAGGCCGCTCGAGTCACGCTATCGGTGGCATCGTGGGCCTGCTTGTCGGCGTAATCGCCGATTTTCTTGAAGGCATCATTGGCCGTGGTGTTCGCGACGACACCGACTGCAGTCGCACCGCCTACCCCGCCCAGTCCCACAGCAATCAAGCCAGTGGCAACATCCGCCATGATGCGTTTGTCACCACCGGGTGCCCAACTGGTGTATTCCTGGATCGCAGCCTGGCGCTCTTCTTCGGTCGTTGCCGACTGATATTTTTCGCCAGCAGCCTGCTGCTTCGCGTCGGCCACTTTGCCGATGATGTTTTTCGAAAGCGAAACCGTACTCTGGATCAGATCGATCCGTTCCTGGATCGCCTTTTGATCGGGTTTGTCCAGCGTCTGATTGGCGTTTGCCGTATCGCGATTGAGCCCCACCAGATCATTCGCGCCCGCTACGGTGTTACGAATGATGATGGTGCCTTCGCTGACAGCGCTGCGAGTACTGCTGTGGTCCGAGTCTTCAAGCGACAGCGGAATGCTGCCACCCACCGCCGAGCCGGATTTGCTGCCATAAGACAGTGAAATACCCGCAGACTGAGCGCTGATCTCACTGGTGTTCTTGATATCGCTGACCAACAGGCGATCGGTACTCAGCAGGTTTTTGTCTGCTGTCGCGTCACTGGCAATGACTGCACCTTGCAGGGTGGTGTTCTTGCCAACCGTGATGTTGTAACCACCCTCGCCGGCAAACAGCCCACTCTGATCTTTCACAGCCTTGTAGTCGCTGTTCATGTTGCCAGCGGACAGGCTTGCCGAGCCTGTTACGGTTGCGCCATAGCAGAACGGCGGTACACAGATACTGGCGCCGAAACCGGCACTCCCTTGCTTGTTCTTCTGGGTCTCCGTGTCTTGACGTGAGGAGATGTTGAGATTGCCGTCAATCAAGGCCTTGATATTGTCGGCACGAACCTGCGCACCCGCGAGGGTCGTGTCATTGCCGCTCTGCAGGGAGAGTGAGCCGGTATCCAGGGTGGTATTGACCTGGGTGACCGAGCTACCGGTCCCCATGCTCTTGGCAACAGAGGCTCCAAGATCAAGGGTGAACCCGTTCTGCTCGCCGAGATTGAAGCTGGCGCCGATCGCGGTTTTGTTGTTACTGCTGTGGTTTGCCCAGTCGGCAGTGTTCTGCGCGCTTTCCAGGGTGATGTTGTTTTTGGCGACCAGCGCAGTGTCGGCAGCTTTCAGGCTGCTGCCAATGACGTGAATGTCACCCGCCACTCCCGGTGCACCGCCATCGGCGATGATCACCAGGTTCTGGCCTGCATTGATCGTGCTCTGCTTGGCCGTCTGGCTGTTGTATTCGCTGGTGCTTTTGCTATGCGTGTTCGCCAGCTCTGTACCAATCTTGATCAGGGAGCCATTGCTGGCAGAACCCTGTTTTTTACCGTAGTCGGAACCGGCGCCCTCCGCGCCTCCGGCCATGCCACCCATATCATTGAGTGCCATGGCTGCTTGAGCCATCTTGACGGCCTTGAGGCGTGGGTCGTCGGCGTCTTTGGCCGCTTCGACCGAGTTGTGAATGGTGTTGATCGTGTCAACGATCATGCCGCCAATGACTCGACCAACCCCGAGGCTGCTGGACTTGTCGGTACTGCTCTGGCTCGCGCTTTCCATTCCGGCGGCGATGGTGACTTTTGAGCCGATGAGGCTCATGTTCCTGGTGCTGACCAGATCGCTCGCGATCACGTTCAGCTCACGCCCGCTGGAGAGGCTGACGTTTCCAGCGCTGGAGCCGATGGTGCTGCCGGTCAACGTGGTCTGGGACGATTGCCCCGTATGATTGCCACTGCTGATCGACAGATGCTGGTTGCCGGTGATGTCGTCGATGCCAAGGTTGTTGGCGGTCAACACGCCGGTCAAATCGCGATTTTTTTCCTTGTGAAGTTCGTTGCGCGTGAAGGTGTTTTCCGCCGCGTTGATCGTCAGATCACGGCCCGCCTGCACGGCAAGGTCCTGAGTGCTGACCAGGGATGACCCGGTAATGGTCGCGTCGCGGCTGGCCACCACATTCACGGTGTTACCGGAAATCATGCTGCCGACCGCGGTGGTTTGCGTCTCGGAAACCTGATCTTTGACCTTGCTCGACTTCAAGCCGCCCCAGCTGCTTTTGCTGGAACTGCTTTCATGACGGGCACTTTTCGAATCAGTCACCGCAACGATCTGCACATCGTTGCCAGCCACCAGTTTCACGCCACCTTTGTCGGATGCAACGTCGCTGCCCTTGACCAACAGATCGTTATTGGCCAGTAGCGAAATGTCGCCTCCGGAAGTGACAGAACTGGCGATATTGGTCGTGCTGGAGACTTCATCGAGTCGGCTTTTCTTGCCCGAAGATGTTTTCTTGGTCTTGCTGTAGAAACTGTAGTCACTGTCCTCAGCCGATTGCAGTGCCAGGTTGGCACCCGCCGTGAGATACGCTTCGTTCCCGGCGCTGACGCGGCTGGCAATCAGACTCAAATCCTTACCGGCACTGAGCGAAACGGTGTTGCCGGCAGCCAGCGTCGTAGACACCTGACTGACATGATCCTCCTGACTCGTCACCTTCTTCGTCTTGCTGTACGAGTGCTCTTCATCCGCCGCCGAGGCCAGGGTCAGGTCACCGATGGCGCTCATGCTCACATCGCGCTTGGCGTCGATCTGGCTGGCGATGGCGGTGATGTCGCGGCCGACGTTGACTGTGAGGTCCTGCCCTGCATTGACGACCGAGCCGTATTGAGTAATCGACTGATTCGTGTGCAAACCACGTTGCCCGCTGGATTCTTGCTCAGCCGAAACCAGGTTGACGTCGCGCCCGGCATTGATCGTGGTGTCCAAACCGCTTTTCAGCACACCACCGGTGTTGTTGAAGTCCTGCGCGGCCTTGATGGTCAGGTTGTTCGCCGCTTCGATCCGCGCCGCACTGTCCACGAAATCGGTGCGCTCGCTACGATAGCCACTATCGCTTTCGTGGGTGGTGACGGTGCGTTCGTTGATCACGTCGCCACGGGAAGTGGTCAACGAGACCTCTTTACCGGCGATAACGCCGCCGGATTTGTTGGTCAGGTTGTTGCCTGCCAACAGATCGAGACGATTGCCCGCCTCGATCAGGCCGCTGTTGACCAGGTCATTGCCGGCGGTGGCCGACAGGTTGTTGGTGGCTTTCAAGGTACCGGCGTTTTTCAAGTCCTCGCCGGCGATCAGGGTCACGTCTTTACCCTGGATCAACGCGCCATTGGCGGCTAGACGATTGTTGGCGTTGGCCAGGTACAGCACAGGCACCAGCACCTGCTCGCCGTTTACTTCGGCGTTTTCCATCCAGACGATGTCGTGGGTCAGCGCCGCGACCTGTTCGGAGGTCAGGCTTACACCCACGGAGAGGTTCAGCTCGTTCTTGCTGGTGAGGGCGTTGTCCATCAGGTATTTGAACAGGCCGTCGTTGGACGTCTGGCCATCAATGAAACGCTGGCCGGTACGGGCAACCACCGCCTGCTGGATCAAGGTCTGCTCGTAGAAGCCGTCACCGAGGCGCTTGGCGCTTTGATCGGGGTCGTATCCGAGGTTGGACAGCAGGTAGTCCGAACTCATGAACTGCTTGAGGTCGGTCAAGACCGGGTTGGTTTCAATCAGGTATTTCTGCGGTCTGGACTGGCCGCTGCTGGCCGGCACGCCCTGCACACGGTTGACCGTGAACACGGAGGAACGACCGGGCAGCGACGAGCCGCCGGCGTCTGCTGCCGGGGCACTGACGTCGATGGCACTGGCGCCGATTGCCTGATGCTGGGCCTGACGATCCACCGGGGTCAGGTCAACGCTGCTGGCCGAGGCCGATGCATTATTGGTCAGCAGAATGTTGCGTGGCTGGGTGCCCGGCAATGTCTGATCACGTTGGCTCGGGTTGACGCTGGCACCGCTCATGGTCCAGCTCTGCGGGCCTGTCGCCGTCGGCGCGGTGTTTTCCTGACCGCTCAATCGGAACAGACCGTTCTGCCCGGTTGGCAGTGCAAAGCCAGGCAAGGCCACCGGATTGACCTGCTGCTGAGCAAGGTTCGGCGGCAGTTGCTGATTGACGGTGACACGCGTGGAGAACGGACTGCCGGCGGCACCGGTGCCAGTGCGCGGACCGCTGCCGACATAGGTGTAGCCCGGGCGCACGACACTGTTATCGATGTTGTTCTGAGCGATGACATTGACCGCACCCGCCGCCTGGATCACGGCGGCGTAGGACTGATCGCTGGAGGCGATTTTCCGGCTGCTGCCAAGGCCCGGGAGTTCAGTCTCGGTCATGCCGATGAAGCTGGCCATGGCGCCCTGAAGCCCGCTCAGGTTACTGGGGTTGTAGCCTGCGCTTTCATACCAGTATTGGTTGGTAAAGTTGCTGGCCGCGCTGTACCAGCTGCCCGCGTTGCGGGTGCGCTCGGACATGTAGATGCGGGTGGTTTCGGTTTCACCGGTTTCAACGCCGCTGTTGGTCAGGTTACCCAGCGTGGCACTCAGGTTACCGGCGGTGGCGATGGAGCTGCTCTGGTTGAGCAGGTCACCGCCATTGAGGGTCAGGTCGCCTCCGGCCGTGATACTGGAGGCGGCGCTGGCAGCCGTCACTTCGAGTTTTTCCCGCTGCACGATCTCCCAGGCGTGGTTCTGCTTGCCGCTGCAGTCACCGGCGTTCACCCCTTCGATACAGGTGACTTCGCCGATCCGGGCGGTGTAGATGCCGGCGTCGTTGACGGTCAGCACGTCCCGCACGTTCTGAATCGAGCTGGCGGCCAGGGTCATGCTGCCGTCGCTTTGCAGCGTCGACGAGCGATTCATGATTGTGTTGGCCAGCCCGCCCTGACCGTCGCGGTCGATCGTCAGGTTACCCAGGCTATAGACGCTGGCGTTGCTGTTGTTGAAGTCGGTAACCCGCAGCGACATATTTTTGCCGCTGAAAATCAGCCCGCTGGCGTTTACCAGGTTACCGGTCGTAAGGGTCAGGTCGCCGCCGGCGGCGGTGGTGCCGTAGTTCCGCACGCCATTGGCGTTGACGATCATGTTGCCGCCGGATGTCAGACGACCGGCGTTGTCCAGCTGGCCACCGACATTGAGCGTGGTGTCGCCGCCGCTGGCGAAGCTCGAACCGGCGGTGGTCAGGCTCACTTGCGCGGCGTTCATCACCAGGTTGCCCTGGCTGCTCACCCGCCCGCCGCCCCAATAGGCGCCACTGATACCGACATTCAGATTGCCATCGGTGGCAATCAAACCTTCGTTGAACCAGTTCACGCCGCTGCCGGTGAAGCTGTTGGAGGCCAGCAACTGGCCGCTCGCGGTCTGGGTGAAACTGTTGACGTTGACGTTCAGGCGCCCGGCCTGGATCACGCTGCTGTTGGTCCAGGTATCGGTGCTGATGGTCAGGCCGCCGCGGGTGACGATGTTGCCGCCGGCGTTGATGACGTTGTTGGTGGCGATATCAAAAGTGCCGGTGCCGACATGCAACAGGCTACCGCCAGCATTGAGGAAGCTGCCGGCGCCGAGGGTCAGGTCAGTGTTGGCGGTTTCCAGGGTGCCGTTGCGGTTATCGAACAGGCCGCCGATCTGGAAACTGGTTTTGCCGTTGCCACCCAAGGCACGCAGTTGACCGGTCTGGTTGTCGAGGCTGGCAGCCTTGATCGCCAGGGTACTGTCGCTTTCGATGATGCCCAGGCGGTTGTTCAACGCGCCGCTCAGATTGAGGTCGATCTGCTGGCCGGCAATCTGGCCGTCGTTGTCACCGCTGTTGTCGAAGTTGTTGCCGGTTACGTTGATTTTGCCTTTGGCGTAGAGGCCGCCGTTGCGGTTGTCGAAGTTGCCGGTAACGATGATCGCGTCACCGCTTTGCGCCGAAATGCGCCCACCGTAGTTATCGATCCCCATCAGCGCGTTCAGGTTCAGGCGCTGGGCCTGGATGACACCGCCCTGACGATTGTTGTTCAGGTCGTAGCCACTTTTCAGCACCCCGGTCAGACGCGCAGCGAACGCACCTTGCAGACTGGCGAGAACACCGCCACGGCTGTCGAGATTGCCCGCGTCGATGGAAAGGTCATCGTGGGTGGCGATGATCCGGCCACTCTGGTTATCGATGTCACCGTGACTGACCAGAGTCAGTGCGCCCTGGGCCTGCACGGTGCCTTTGGCGTTGGCAAGGCTGGCGGCCTCGATTTTCAGGTCGCCATTCTGGCTATAGATCAAACCGTCGGCACTGTTCTGGATCGCACCTGGCGTGGTGATCGTCAACAGGTCATTCGCCGCGACAGTGCCGCGATTGCGGTTGTCCAGGCCACCGCTCAACAAGGTCATCAGACCCTGACTGACCAATTGGCCGCCCTGGTTGTTGATCTGTGTGGAGCGTTGCAGCAGTAACGCGCCGCCACTGGCGAGTTTGCCATTGGT
This sequence comes from Pseudomonas sp. 91RF, assembly GCF_003576265.1. Classification (NCBI taxonomy): domain Bacteria; kingdom Pseudomonadati; phylum Pseudomonadota; class Gammaproteobacteria; order Pseudomonadales; family Pseudomonadaceae; genus Pseudomonas; species Pseudomonas sp. 91RF. The sequence continues at coordinate 4,151 of NZ_QWFC01000042.1, read as the reverse complement.
GTTGATCAGTGCGCCGAGCAGATCCAGGTTCACGGCAGCGTTGCCAACGAGGCTGCCGCCGCTGTTGTCCAGCGTCGTGCCAGTGAAGCTCAGAGCCTGTTTGGCGTTGACGCTACCGCCGGCATTGCCCAGGGTCATGGCTTGCATCGCCAGGGTCGTCCCGCTGGCGATCAAGCCACCCGTGGCGTTGTTCAGCAGGCCGCTGACGGTCAGCGTCTGCGCGCCAGCGCTGGAGAGCACGCCACTGTTGCTGTTATCCAGATTCGCAGCACTGATGCTGAGGTTCTTCTGGGTGACCAGCGCCCCCGCGTCACTGTTGAGCAAATCCCCGCTCAAGACGACGCCGAGGTCGCCTTCACTGCTGGAAAGCGTGCCGTTGTTACGGTTGTCGAGACTGTCGGCATTGACCGTCAGGCCTTGCAGCCCGGAAACCAGACCGTTCTGGTTGACCAGTGCCGCCGTGTCGAGGCTCAGCAGATTGTTGCTGATCAGCTTGCCGCCACTGTTGTCCAGCGTGCGGGTCTTCAGGTCGACGCTCTGGCTGCTGGCAATCTTGCCGCCACGGTTAGTCAGGTCACGCAGATGCTGGATGCTCAGCGGGCCCTGCGTGGTGATCAGACCGCCATCGTTATTCAGATCGGCAGTGGCCGCGCCCAGATCGATCGCGATGGCACTGCCCGACAGCGAACCGTTCTGGTTGTTCAGGCCACGGCTGTTGATGGTCAGCCCCGTCGTGGCATTGATCAGCCCCAGGTTCTGATTGGTGAGCAATCCATCGAGGTTCAGATCCAGATCAGCGCGACTGGTCAGTGTGCCGCCGCTGTTGTCCAGGCTGGCCGCTTTGACATCCAGCGCCGCAGCGGCAATCAGACCTTTGACGTTGGCAAGGGCCTGGTCGATGCGCAGAGTCACGGCCTGATTGCTGAGCAATTTGCCGTTGCTGTTATCGAGGCTGCGCGCCGTCACGCTGAAAGCCTGGGCGCTGGAAATTTCACCCCCGTCGTTGTTGACGTCCTGCAGATTCTTGAGCACCAGCAACGGTGCGCCGATCAGGCCGTTCTGGTTGTTCAGTTGGCCGTGATTGAGGTCCAGCTCCAGCGACGCATTACTGAACAGTTGGCCACCCTGTTGATCCAGACCGGTGACGCTCGCCGTCAGGGCAGCGGTGCTGGCAATGCGCCCGCCGTCCTGATTGGTCAGTCGGGTCGCTTTCAGGTCCAGCGTGTTGCCACTGTTCAATTTGCCGTTGTGGCTGTTATCGAGTGCACCGGTCTGCACCCGCACCGGTCCCTTGGCGCTGATGCTGCCGCCATTGCTGTTGTCGAGGCTAGCACTGGTGAGGCTCAGGTCGCCGTCGGTGACGATCTGGCCTCCCCGGTTCAGCACCACTCCCGTGGTGGTCAACGTCAACGGACCGGCGGCGGACAGACTGCCAAGGTTGTTGGTCAGACTCGCCGCAGTGACACCCAGAGAACCTTCAGCACTGATCAGGCCCTGACTGTTGTCCACGTCGCCCGTAAGGTCGAGTCTGAGATTGCTCCGACTCACGAGCGAACCTGCGTTGCTGTCAAGGCTGCGTCCGGTCAGCGTCAGGCCGGTCTTGCCCGACAGCAGGCCTTTTGCACGGTTGAGCACTTCATCTACGGTCAGGCTCAATGCGCCTTGCGCCACCACGTTGCCGCCGTCGCTATTGTCCAGACGGCTGCCGGACAGCGTCACGTCTGCCTGGCTGGACATCTCGCCGCCACGGTTGTCGACGGAATCGACCTGCAGTTGCAGCGCACCATTCGCACCGACGAGGCCGCCGTTGCGGTTATCGAGGCTGGTACCGGTGAGTTTCAAGCCACCGGTTGCTACCAGCTCACCGCGCTGGTTATCGAGTGTTGCGACATTGGCGATGACATCGGCTTTACCGGCGATGTGACCATCGCGGTTGTCCACGCTGTCGGCGCTGAGGTTCAACTCATCGTCGGCGATCAGCGTGCCGCCCTGGTTGGCCAGTTGACCGTCTACCGCGACCCGCAGGCCGCCACGACTGGTGATCAGGCCACCGCTGTTGTCCAGGCGAGCGCTATGGATATCGATGGTCTGTCCGGAGATCAGGCCTTGGACGCTGGCCAGCAGCTGTTCGATGCGCAGGGTCAGTCCCTGATTGCTGATCAACTTGCCGTTCTGGCTGTTATCAAGGTTTCGGGCGGCCAGTGTGAACGCCTGGGCGCTGGAGATTTCACCGCCCTGATTGTCGACATCCTTGAGGTTTTTCAACACCAGCAATGGCGCATTGATCAGGCCGTTGCGGTTGTTCAATTGGCCCTGATTCAAGTCCAGGGTCAGGGAGGTCTTGCTGAATAGTTGACCGCCCTGTTGATCGAACCCGGTGACGGTGGCCGTCAACGCTTTTTCGCTGGCGATCCGGCTGCCTGTCCCGTTGCTCACCTGGGTGGCCTGGATGTCCAGCGTATCGCCGCTGATCAGCCGTCCACCCGAGGTATTGTCAAATGCCCCAGTGGTTACGGTGGTCGCGTTCTTGCTGCTGATCAGGCCGTGCTGACTGTTGTCCAGACTCAGGCTGGTGAGTGTCAGCCCACTGTCGGTGGTGATCGAACCGCCCAGGTTTTTCAGGATGCCTGTCGTGGTCAGCGTCAGTGCGCCAGCACTCGACAGCTTGCCGCGGGTACTGTCCAGACTGGCCGAGTGAAGCGTCAGCGTACCCTCACTGCTGATCAAGCCTTCGATGTTGCTCAGGGCATTATCGAGTCGAATATCCAGACCTTGCTGGGTGACCAGGCTGCCACCGCTGTTGTCCAGGCTTTGACCGGCCAGCGTCGTGGCGCCTGTGCTGAACAACAGCCCTTTGGTCTGGTTGATGATGCGTGCCACAGTCAGGCCCAGTTCGGTCCCGGCCAGAATCTTGCCGCCATCGCTGTTGTTCAGGCTTTGGCCTGAAAGGCTGACATCGGCTGTGGTGGAGATTTCACCGCCACGGTTGTCGATATCATCCACGGTCAGTTTCAGCGCTTTTGTTGCACCTACCAGACCGGCGCCACGGTTATCGAGGCCCTGGCCTGTGAGCGTCAGCGCACCCTCGGCGACCAGCTCACCGTGCTGGTTGGTGAACTGCGCGACGCTGGCCGTCAGATCACTCTCGCTGGAAATGCGCCCGGCGCTGTTGTCGACACTCGTGGCCTCAAGGCTCACCGGGCCTGCCGCGCTGAGCAAACCACCACGGTTGTCGAGTTGCGCTCCTTTGAAGGTGACCGTCGCCCGGCCGTCGAGCAGCCCCAGGCGATTGTCGAGCGTCCCGACCGTCAGTTGCAGATCACGGGTTGCGCGAACTTTGCCGTTACGGTTATCCAGCGAATCACTGCGCAGGGTCAGTCGATCCTTGCCCACCACGCTGCCGTTGCGGTTGTCCAGGCTGGCGCTTTGCAGATCCACCGCGCCTTTGGCACTCAGGTCACCATTCCGGTTATCGAACAGGCCGCTGATGCGCGCCGTCAGACTGCCGTCGCTGACCAGACTGCCTTCGTGGCTGTTATCCAGGCTGGCGGCGGTGATGCTGACACTCTTGCCGGAGCCCAGCACACCATTCTGGTTATTCAACGCACCGATCAAACCGATGTTCAGCGCGACGTCACCCGTCACCAGGCCGGCGCTGTTGTCCAGTGTGTTGGCGGTGATGCTGGTGTTGCCCGCGCTGGAAACCTCGCCATCGTGGTTGTTCAGATCGCCGATATTCGCCGTCAGATTGCCGTTCGCACTGGTAATCACGCCTTGAGTGTTGAGAACCCGGGAGGCGTTCAGTTGCACGGTGGCACTGCCGAGGACCTGGCCCTTGTTCTGGTTATCAAGCGTGGTGGCCGTGACCCGCGTGTTCTGCGAACTCAACGTGCCGCCCTGGTTGCTCACGGTCTGTGTTGCGTTGACCGTCAGGTTGCGACTGGCAATCACGCTTTTGCCAGTGTTGTCGATGTTGTGCGCCCTGATGGCGACGTTGCCTGCCGCGTTGCGGCTGTTGTCCGCGTTGACCCCGGCTTCGATGATGCCGCTGTTGGTCAACTGGCCGCCGGCGGTCAGGCTGATGTTGTCCCGCGCGGCGAGGGTCTGGCGGTTGGTCAGGTTGCCCTGGGTCTGCACATTGACGTTCACAC
>NZ_QWFC01000010.1:0-48478 GCF_003576265.1 Pseudomonas sp. 91RF | reverse complement strand
AGATGTGTATAAGAGACAGGGGCGGGATCGGGTCGAGCGGCAGATGCACTGATCCGGTTTGCCGCTGAATACCTGTGGGAGCGAGCAAACTCGCTCCCACAGTGTTTTCTGGTGTGCTTACAGAACCGAAGCGGTCTGCGGCGCTCGCGGTTGTTTGTAGAGATCCAGCAGCACCTGATCCAGCACCGACGACGCGCCGAACGGTGCCTTGTCGTTGAGGATCGCCACCACGGCCCAGGTGTTGCCGTTCACGTCGCGGCTGAAACCGGCGATGGCGCGTACGGTGTTCAGGGTGCCGGTCTTGACGTGGGCTTCGCCACGCATTGCGGTGGTCTTCAGGCGTTTACGCATGGTGCCGTCCATGCCAGCGATCGGCAGCGAGCTGATGTACTCGGCCGCGTAAGGGCTGTGCCACGCAGCTTGCAGCATCGCGGCCATTTCCCGGGCGCTGACCCGCTCGGCACGGGACAGGCCGGAACCGTTTTCCATCACCAGGTGCGGCGCGGTGATGCCTTTTCTCGCCAGCCACTGGCGGACCACGCGCTGCCCGGCCTTGGCGTCATCGCCGTCGGCTTCGTTGCGGAATTTCTGGCCAAGGCTCAGGAACAGCTGCTGGGCCATGGTGTTATTACTGTATTTGTTGATGTCGCGGATGATTTCCGCCAGATCCGGCGAGAAGGCACGGGCCAGCACTTTGGCGCCGCTTGGCGTCGGCGCCAGACGGTCCTTGCCCTGGATGCTGCCGCCCAGTTCCTTCCAGATCGCCCGCACGGCGCCAGCGGTGTAGGTCGCGTGGTCGAGCAGCGACAGGTAAGTCTGCGAGCTGCAGCCTTCACCCAGTTGACCGGCAACGGTCACCGTCACGCTGCCATCGGCCTGCGTTACCGGGTTGTAGCGCACGCCGCCGGTGCACTGCTTGGAGTTGAGCGCCTTGACGGTGTTCTCGATCTTGATGCTGGCAATCGGCGGTTCTACTGAAATCAGTACCCGGCCGCCGTCATTGCGGGCCACGAAGCGCAGGGCCTTGAGGTTGACCAGCAGCGAGTCGGGCTTGACCAGGAACGGCTTGTTCTCGTCATTGCCGTCATCGTTGAACTCAGGCAGTTGCGGTTGAATGAAGAAGCTGCGGTCCAGCACCAGGTCGCCGGTGATCTGGGTCACGCCGTTGGCGCGCAGGTCGCGCATCAGCAGCCAGAGTTTTTCCATGTTCAGCTTCGGATCGCCGCCACCCTTGAGGTACAGGTTGCCGTTGAGGATGCCGCCGCTCAGGTCGCCGTCGGTGTAGAACTCGGTTTTCCATTGATGGTTGGGGCCGAGCATTTCCAGCGCCGCGTAGGTGGTCACCAGTTTCATGGTCGAGGCCGGGTTGACCGACACGTCGGCGTTGTACACGGTCGGCGTGCCCGGGCCGTCCAGCGGCACCATCACCAGCGACAGGGCAGTGGGCTGCAGCTTGCTGGCCTTGAGGGCTTTTTCGACGTTGGGGGTCAGGGACGTGTTGATGGTGGCAGCGGAGACGGGCAGGGCCAGGGGAAGAAGAAGGCCGGCCAGGAGCAGAGGACGCAACGATTTGATCATATGAAATAAAACCCTACAGCCGAGGGGAAAAAGACGAGGACATGGATGAAAAGGCCCTCAGTGGTCATGAAAGTGTCGGCATTATGCCCCAAGGTGTAACAGCTTGTGCCTTTCCCAAGGGCGTCAATTCGTTATTTTTTTACGGGCGGTCGTACGCACGTCCCGGATAGGCGGGCAATCGCCGCCTTAAACTGGTAAAGTGCCGGCCGTTATTACTTAAGAGGATTGTTCCAATGGCGACTAACCGTTCCCAGCGTCTGCGCAAAAAACTGTGCGTCGATGAATTTCAAGAGCTGGGTTTCGAACTGAACCTGGGCTTCAAAGAAGACCTGTCCGAAGAAGCCATTGACGCTTTCCTCGAAGCATTCATCAAAGAAGCCATGGAAGCCAACGGTCTGGGCTATGTCGGCGGCGAAGACTTCGGTCTGGTTTGCCTGCAGAAGCGTGGCTCGGTCTCCGAAGAGCAGCGCGCTGCTGTCGAAGCCTGGCTGAAAACCCGCTCCGAGCTGACCACCACTGAAATCAGCCCGCTGCTGGACGTCTGGTATCCGGAAAAGCCGATCAACAAGGCTTGATTCCGAAATGAAGAACGGCGACCCAAGGGTCGCCGTTTTTTTATGTCTGCGTTTCAGCGAGGCCTCAGGCCTTGCGCCAGTTCAGGATCAGCAAGGTCAGCACCCCCGCAACAATCCCCCAGAACGCCGAACCGATGGAAAACAGCGTCAGCCCCGACGCCGTGACCATGAAGGTGATCAGCGCCGCTTCCCGTTCCTTCACCTCGGTCATGGCAATGCTCAAGCCATTGATGATCGAGCCGAACAGGGCCAAAGCAGCAATCGACAGCACCAGTTCCTTGGGCAGCGCGGCAAACAGTGCCGCCAGCGTGGCGCCGAACACCCCGGCAATCCCGTAGAAAATCCCGCACCACACGGCGGCGGTGTAGCGTTTGTTGCGATCCTCATGGGCGTGGGGGCCGGTGCAGATCGCGGCGCTGATCGCTGCGAGGTTGATGCCGTGGGAACCGAACGGCGCCAGCAACAGCGACGCAATGCCTGTGGTGGTGATCAGCGGCGAGGCGGGGACATTGTAGCCATCGGCGCGCAACACGGCGACGCCGGGCATGTTCTGCGAGGTCATTGCTACCACAAACAAAGGAATGCCGATGCTGATGGTCGCGGCGAGAGAAAAGTGCGGTGTGGTCCAGACCGGCGTCGCCACTTCCAGGTGAAAACCGCTGAAATCCAGCAGCCCCATGAAGCCCGACAGCGCGGTGCCGATCAGCAGCGCGGCGAGTACCGCATAACGCGGTGTCAGGCGTTTGACCAGCAGATACGTGAAGAACATCCCCAGTACCAGGCCGGTGCGGTGCTGCGCGGCGACGAAGATTTCGCTGCCGATCTTGAACAGAATCCCCGCCAGCAACGCTGCCGCCAGCGATGCCGGGATCTTTTTCACCAGGCGTTCGAAGCTGCCGGTCAAACCGCAGATCGTCACCAGCAAAGCGCAGGTGATGTAGGCGCCGATGGCTTCGCCGTAGGTGACGCCGCCAAGGCTGGTGATCAGCAGGGCTGCGCCGGGTGTCGACCAGGCAATGGTGATCGGCGTGCGATAGCGCAACGACAGGCCGATCGAACACACCGCCATGCCGATGGAAATCGCCCAGATCCACGAGGAAATCTGCCCGCTGCTCAGGCCCGCGGCCTGTCCGGCCTGGAACATCAGCACCAGCGAACTGGTGTAGCCGGTCATCATCGCGATGAATCCGGCGACGATGGCGGAGGGCGATGTGTCCGCGAAGGGGCGCAGTCGGGTGTGGGTGATTTCGTTCATGACAGCGGCGTTCCTTGTTCAAGCCACGGATTTCGGGTTTAAGCCTAAACTCAAACGTAACGATGCGTTGCAATACAGCCGAAGTCACAAATAGCCGTACAGTCGTGTTGCCACCTTCCATTGTGTACAATCGCGCTGTTTTTTACGCGATACTTGCCAGCGACCCACTGTGCCGTATTACAGTCACGGTCAATTCGCCGCCGCTCTTCCCGACTCGAGTGCCCATGAACGAACAGTTGCAACCCCTCAAGAAACAACCGCGAGCAGGCAAAGCCGGCCGCAGCGGAACCCAGGACGATATCGTCTATGCGCATATCTTCGAGGCCATCCTCGAACAACGCCTGGCGCCCGGTACAAAGTTGAGCGAAGAAGCGCTGGGGGAAATTTTCGGGGTCAGCCGCACCATCATTCGCCGCGCGCTCTCGCGTCTGGCCCATGAAGGCGTGGTGCTGTTGCGGCCGAACCGTGGCGCGGTGGTGGCGAGCCCGAGCGTCGAAGAGGCGCGTCAGGTGTTCCTCGCCCGGCGTCTGGTGGAGCGCGCAATCACTGAACTGGCGGTGCAGCACGCCACGGCCGAGCAGATTGCCGAACTGCGGCAGATGGTCAACGACGAACGCGACAGCTTCTCCCGTGGCGATCGCGGTGCCGGCATCCGTCTCTCCGGCGAATTCCACCTGAAACTGGCCGAAGCGGCGAAGAACGCGCCGTTGATCAGCTTCCAGCGCAGCCTGGTTTCGCAGACTTCGCTGATCATCGCCCAATATGAAAGCGGCAACCGCTCGCACTGCTCCTACGACGAACACACCCAGTTGATCGACGCCATCGAAGCGCGCAACGGCGAACTGGCGGTGGACCTGATGATGCATCACATGGATCACATCGACAGCAAGCTCAACCTCGACGAGGAAAGCGCGTCCGACGATCTGCATGCGGTGTTCTCGCATCTGTTGCAGGCCAAGAAACCGGGGCGGCCGGCGGCCAAGCTCTGAGCTGGCACCGTGTCGTGTCCATCGCGAGCAGGCTCGCTCCCACAAGGGAATGCATTGCAAATGTGGGAGCGAGCCTGCTCACGATAGCTTTCTGACAGGCAATAAAAATCCCCCGGACTGAAAAGTACCGGGGGATTTTTTATGCCTTGGGGAAACTCAGCGCTGGTGCACCAGCGCACCCGCCGCGTAGGTCTGGGCCACGGTGCGGTCATCGCCCAGCGTCATCAGCACGAACAACGTCTCGGCAATGTTGTTGGCCTGCTTCAGGCGGTAGCTCAGCAGCGGCGTGGCGTTGTAGTCCAGCACCAGGAAGTCGGCGTCGGAACCCGGTTGCAGGTTGCCGATCTTGTCTTCCAGACGCAGCGCCCGCGCACCGCCGAGGGTGGCGAGGTACAGCGACTTGAACGGGCTCAGGCGCGCACCTTGCAGCTGCATCACTTTGTAGGCTTCGTTCAGGGTCTGCAGCAGCGAGAAACTGGTGCCGCCGCCGACGTCAGTGCCGAGGCCGACGTTCAATTTGTGCTTCTCGGCCATCGGCAGGTTGAACAGGCCGCTGCCGAGGAAGAAGTTCGAGGTCGGGCAGAACGAGATCGCCGAGCCGGTTTCCGCCAGGCGCGCGCATTCGTCGTCGCACAGGTGCACGCCATGGGCGAACACCGAACGCTCGCCGAGCAACTGGTAGTGGTCGTAGACGTCGAGGTAGCCCTTGCGCTCCGGGAACAGCTCCTTGACCCACTCGATTTCCTTGAGGTTCTCGCTGATGTGGGTCTGCATGTACAGATCCGGGTATTCAGTCAGCAACTGGCCGGCGAGGGTCAGTTGTTCCGGGGTGCTGGTCGGAGCAAAGCGCGGGGTTACGGCGTAGTGCAGGCGACCCTTGCCGTGCCAGCGCTCGATTAGCGCCTTGCTGTCGACATAGCTGGATTCGGCGGTGTCGGTCAGGTAGTCCGGCGCGTTGCGGTCCATCATCACCTTGCCGGCGATCATCCGCAGATCGAGCTTTTCAGCCGCTTCGAAGAACGAGTTCACCGACTGCGGGTGCACGCTGCCGAACACCAGCGCGGTGGTGGTGCCGTTGCGCAGCAGTTCCTTGATGAAGATGTCCGCCACTTCATCGGCGTGAGCCTTGTCGCCGAACTGGCTTTCGCACGGGAAGGTGTAGGTGTTCAGCCAGTCCAGCAGTTGCTCGCCGTAGGCGCCGACCATGCCGGTCTGCGGCAGGTGGATGTGGGTGTCGATGAAGCCCGGGGTGATCAGCGCATCCTTGTGGTGAACGATCTCGATGTCCGCCGGCAGGGTCGGCAGCAGTTCGCTGGCGTGGCCGAGGGCGCTGATCTTGCCGCCATCGACCACCAGCAAGCCGTCCTCGAAATACTCGTAGGAGGCTTCGATGCCGACCTCGGCAGGGTCGGCGATGCTGTGCAGGATGGCGGCGCGGTAGGCTTTGCGAGTCAGAGGCATGAGGGTTCTCTAATCAGTTTGAGGCTTTGAGTGTGGCGGCCTGACTGCGGCGCGAAACCGGCAGCAGTTTGGCAATCGGTTCGGCGCTGGCGGTGTGCTGGCCGAAATTGGCGTTATAGGTGGCGATGATCTCGCCGGCGATGGAGATGGCGATTTCCACAGGCAACTTGCCTTTGACTTCGCTGATGCCCATCGGGCAGCGCATGCGTTGCACGACACTGGCGTCGAAGCCACGGTCACGCAGGCGATGTTCGAACTTGGCGCGTTTGGTCTTCGAACCGATCAGGCCGAACCAGGTGAAGTCGTTGCGCTTGAGGATCGCGGCGGTGAGTTCCAGATCCAGCTGATGGTTGTGGGTCATGACGATGCAGTAGCTGCCCGCCGGCAGGTCGTCGATTTCATCCACAGGCTCTTCGGCGACGATTTTACGCACGCCGTGGGGAATCTGTTCGGGAAATTCCTCTTCCCGGGAATCGATCCAGCGCACCCGGCAGGGCAGGCTGGCGAGCAACGGCACCAAGGCGCGGCCCACATGACCGGCGCCGAACACGGTAATCTGCGCCTGCACCTGGCCCATCGGTTCGAACAACAGCACCGTGGCGCCGCCGCAGCACTGGCCAAGGCTGGCGCCGAGGCTGAAGCGCTCCAGATGAGTGTCCTGCCTGCCGCTGGCGAGCATCTCGCGGGCGATCTGCATGGCTTTGTATTCCAGGTGCCCGCCACCGATGGTGTCGAACGTCTGGCGGGCGCTGACGACCATTTTCGAGCCGGCATTGCGCGGCGTCGAGCCGAGCTCTTCGATGATCGTCACCAGAACGCAGGGTTCGCCCTGGTTCTGCAGGTCGGCGAGGGCGTCGATCCAGTTGTACATGTTCACCTCGACATCTTCGTTGTCTGTTCGGGCCTCTTCGCGAGCAGGCTCGCTCCCACAGGGAAATGCATTGCAAATGTGGGAGCGAGCCTGCTCGCGATGGCCGCGCCTCTGTCCTAGAGCGGAGCCAGCTCGGTTTCAGCCTCGACGGCCTTCACCGCCTTGAGCTGGCGCATCTGCTCGCAACCCCACAACACCCGCTCCGGGGTCGCCGGCGCGTCGATCTTCGGTTGATGCCTGTAGTCGCCAAGGCTGGCCACCGCATCCTTGATCGCACACCACGCGGCGATGCCGAGCATGAACGGCGGCTCACCCACAGCCTTGGAGTGAAACACGGTGTCTTCCGGGTTCTTGCGGTTTTCCACCAGTTTCACCCGCAGGTCCAGCGGCATGTCCGCCACGGCCGGGATCTTGTAGCTGGCCGGGCCGTTGGTCATCAGCTTGCCCTTGTTGTTCCACACCAGTTCTTCCATCGTCAGCCAGCCCATGCCCTGGACGAAGCCGCCCTCGACCTGGCCGATGTCGATGGCCGGGTTCAGCGAGGCGCCGACGTCGTGGAGGATGTCGGTGCGCAGCATCTTGTACTCGCCGGTCAGGGTGTCGACGATCACTTCGCAGCACGCCGCGCCGAAGGCGAAGTAGTAGAACGGCCGGCCACGGGCCTGGCTGCGGTCGTAGTAGATTTTCGGGGTCTTGTAGAACCCGGTGCTCGACAGCGAGACCTGATTGAAATACGCCAATTGAATCAGCGCTTCGAAGGTCATGATGTGGTCGCGCACACGGACGTGGCCGTTGTGGAATTCCACGTCTTCTTCGCTGACCTTGTAGTGCCGCGCAGCGAACTCGACGAGGCGCTGCTTGATGATCTCGGCGGCATTCTGTGCAGCTTTGCCGTTGAGGTCGGCACCGCTGGACGCCGCCGTCGGCGAGGTGTTCGGCACTTTGTCGGTGTTGGTCGCGGTGATCTGCACGCGGTCCATTTCCACCTGGAACACTTCGGCCACGACCTGCGCGACTTTGGTGTTCAGGCCCTGACCCATTTCTGTGCCGCCGTGGTTCAGGTGGATGCTGCCGTCGGTGTAGACGTGCACCAGCGCACCGGCCTGGTTGAGGAAGCTGGCGGTGAAGGAAATGCCGAATTTTACCGGGGTCAGCGCCAGGCCTTTTTTCAGGATCGGGCTGTTGGCGTTGTAGCGACGGATCGCCTCGCGACGCTCGGCGTACTGGCTGCTTTCTTCCAGTTCGGCGGTCATTTCCTCGAGCATGTTGTGCTCGACGGTCTGGTAGTAATGGGTGACGTTGCGCTCGGTCTTGCCGTAGTAGTTGGCCTTGCGCACGGCCAGCGGATCGAGGTTCAGGTGACGGGCGATGGCGTCCATCACTTCTTCGATCGCGACCATCCCTTGCGGGCCGCCGAAACCACGGTACGCGGTGTTCGACGCGGTGTTGGTCTTGCAGCGGTGACCGTTGATGGTGGCGTCACCGAGGTAGTACGAGTTGTCCGAGTGGAACATCGCCCGGTCGACGATCGAGGCCGACAGGTCAGGCGAACAGCCACAGTTGCCGGCCAGGTCCATCGCAATCCCGTGCAGGCGTCCGGTGCTGTCGAAGCCGACGTCGTACTCGACGTAGAACGGGTGACGCTTGCCGGTCATCAGCATGTCTTCGACCCGTGGCAGGCGCATCTTGGTCGGCTGGCCGGTGAGGTGCGCGACCACGGCGCACAGGCACGCCGGGCTGGCGGCCTGGGTTTCCTTGCCACCGAACCCACCGCCCATGCGGCGCATGTCGACGACGATTTTGTTCATCGAAACATCGAGGACTTCGGCCACCAGTTTCTGCACTTCGGTGGGGTTCTGGGTCGAGCAGTAGACGATCATGCCACCGTCTTCGGTCGGCATCACCGAGGAGATCTGGGTTTCCAGATAGAAGTGTTCCTGACCGCCAATGTGCAGCGTGCCTTGAATGCGATGTTCAGCCGTGGCCAACGCATTGGCCGAATCGCCGCGCTGGTGGGTGTGGCTGTCGAGCACGAAGTGGCGTTTGCGCAGGGCTTCGACCACGTCCAGCACCGGTTCCAGATCTTCGTATTCGATGATCGCGGCCATCGCGGCCTTGCGTGCGGTTTCCAGATCTTTCGCGGCCACGGCCAATACCGGTTGACCGACGAACTGCACATCATCGATGGCCAGCAGCGGATCGCCCGGCAGCAGCGGGCCGATGTCTTTCAGGCCCGGCACGTCTTCGTGGGTGATGGCGATGCGCACGCCTTCGAAGGCGTAGCAGGGCTTGGTGTCGATGCTGATGATTTTCGCGTGGGCGCGATCCGACAGCCGTGCGTAAACGTGCAACTGGTTGGGGAATTCGAGCCGGTCATCGATGTACTGCGCTTCACCGGACACATGTTTGGCGGCGCTGTCGTGCTTGACGCTGCGGCCGACACCGGTGGTCAGGTCTTTGGCGAACAGTTCAGCCAGTTCAGCTTGTGTTTTCTCTACGCCGTGATGGTTAGACATAAGCGGTCACCCGAGTCTCGATGTGCGGTGTTTGCAGTTCGATGAAGTATTTGCGCAGCAGGTTCTGCGCGCTGAGCAGGCGGTATTCCTTGCTGGCGCGGAAGTCCGAGAGCGGGGTGAAATCCTCGCCCAGCGCGATGCAGGCACGTTCGACGACGGCATTGTTGAACGGCTGGCCGAGCAGCACGGCTTCGCAATGGGCGGCGCGTTTCGGGATCGCGGCCATGCCGCCAAAGGCGACGCGGGCGTCGGTGATCACGCCGTTTTCGACGCGCAGGTTGAAGGCGGCGCAGACGGCGGAGATGTCATCGTCCAGACGCTTGGAGACTTTGTAGGCGCGGAAGCGCTGCTCAGCCGTGGCGCGAGGCACAATGATTTTCTCGATGAACTCGCTTTCCTGACGCGCGGTGACCCGGTAATCGATGAAGTAATCTTCCAGGTTCAGCGTACGGCGGGTCTCGCCCTTGCACAGCACGATCTGCGCGCTGAGGGCGATCAGCAGCGGTGGCGAGTCACCGATCGGCGAGGCGTTGCCGATGTTGCCGCCCAGGGTGCCCTGATTGCGGATCTGCAGCGAGGCGAAGCGGTGCAGCAGTTCGCCGAAGTCCGGGTACTCGGCGTTCAACGCTTCGTAGCAGTCGGAGAGGGCGGTGGCGGCGCCGATTTCGATACGGTCTTCGAAGTGCTCGATACGTTTCATTTCGGCGACGTTGCCGACGTAGATCATCACCGGCAGAGTGCGGTGGAACTGCGTGACTTCCAGCGCCAGATCGGTGCCGCCGGCCAACAGCCGGGCCTGTGGATAAGCGTCGTAGAGGTCGGCAAGATCGGCCACGGTCAGCGGCACCAGGCAGCGTTTGTCGCCGCTGTTGAGTTCGCCGATCGACGTCGGGGCAATGGCTTTGAGGCGGGCGATGGTTTCCGCTTCCCGGGCGTCGAACTGGTCCGGCTGCTTGCCGCAGCAGGATTGTTCGGCAGCGGCCAGGATCGGCCGGTAGCCGGTGCAGCGGCAGAGGTTGCCGGCCAGCGCTTCGTGGGCCTTGGCATGATCCGGTGCATCGCTGTTCTTTTGCAGGGCGAACAGCGACATCACGAAGCCGGGGGTGCAGAAACCGCACTGCGAACCGTGGCACTCGACCATGGCCTTCTGCACGCTGTGCAATTCGCCCTTGTGCTTGAGGTCTTCGACACTGATCAATTGCTTGCCGTGCAGCGACGAAACGAACGTCAGGCACGAGTTGAGGCTGCGATAGCGAATGTGTTCGCGGCCGTTGTCATCCGTCTGCAACTCGCCGACCACCACCGTGCACGCGCCGCAGTCACCGCTGGCGCAGCCTTCTTTGGTGCCGGATTTGCCCACGTGTTCACGCAGGTAGTTGAGCACAGTCAGGTTCGGGTCCAGGGCGTGCTCGCTACGGAGTTCCTGGTTGAGTAAAAACTGGATCACGGAAGGCCTCGCAGACTCATTATTGTTGTTAAGCGACTTGAGCCGAATTTAGCAGGTCTGACTTTTCGGTCAATGGTTTTCTGACTTAAAGGTCAGGAAAAACCGTTTTGTCGCTTTGCAACGTGTCTCTTCAGTATTGACCCTCATTGGATCAACCGCTTTTTTGCGGGATTCGTGCCAAAAACCGCTGTGCGGGCACTCCGCCATGACCGCGCATTGCGCTACACTGCGCCGCTTGTGCAGATCGAAGAGTTTGAAGGACAACCATGACGTTCAAGGCGCCGGACAGCCTCGCCGAGCAAATCGCTCACCACCTCGCCGAACGGATCATTCGCGGCGAAATGAAGCCGGGAGAGCGTATCCAGGAACAGAAGGTCACGCTGGCGCTGAACGTCAGCCGCGGCTCGGTCCGCGAGGCCTTGCTGATCCTTGAGCGCCGTCATCTGATCGCGATCCTGCCGCGTCGCGGCGCCCATGTCACCGAGCTGACGGCGCACAAGGTGCAGAGCCTGTGCACGTTGATGAGCGAGCTGTACATCCTGCTCGGCAACGCAGTGGCCAACGGCTGGCAGGTCCAGGCCGACATGGCGCCGTTCGTGCAGATCCAGCAGCGCCTGACTGCCAGCTACGAGCGTCAGGACATCCGCACCTTCGTCGACGACAGCTTCAACGTGATGCGCGCTGCGTATCCGTTCGCCAACAACCCGTACCTGCAGGAAACCGTCGAGAACCTGCAACCGGCCATGAGCCGTGCGTACTTCCTCGCGCTGGAGCAGCGCAAGGCCGAGATGAGCGAGTTCCTCGAACTGTTCGAGCGTTTGCTGGCCGCCGTCCTCGCCCGTGACCTGCCGCAGATCCGCATCGTGCTGACGGCTTACGCCCAGCGCAGCTGCGATCTGGTGGTGTCCGCCCTGACGGTTGCCTGACCTTGCGCCTCAAGTGCATCAAACTGGCGGGGTTCAAATCCTTCGTCGACCCGACCACGGTGAACTTCCCCAGCAATATGGCGGCAGTTGTCGGGCCAAACGGTTGCGGCAAGTCGAACATCATCGACGCCGTGCGCTGGGTGATGGGCGAAAGCTCGGCCAAGAACCTGCGCGGCGAGTCGATGACCGACGTCATCTTCAACGGCTCGACCAGTCGCAAACCGGTAAGCCAGGCCAGCATCGAACTGGTGTTCGACAACTCCGACGGCACGCTGCTGGGCGAGTGGGCGGCGTACGCGGAAATTTCGATCCGCCGCAAAGTGACCCGCGACAGCCAGACCACTTATTACCTCAACGGCGCCAAATGCCGTCGTCGCGACATCACCGACATCTTCCTCGGCACCGGCCTCGGCCCGCGCAGCTACTCGATCATCGAGCAGGGGATGATCTCCAAGCTGATCGAATCCAAGCCGGAAGACCTGCGCAACTTCATCGAAGAAGCCGCCGGTATCTCCAAGTACAAGGAGCGCCGGCGCGAGACCGAAAACCGCATCCGCCGCACCCACGAAAACCTTGCCCGTCTGACCGACCTGCGTGAAGAGCTTGAGCGTCAGCTCGAACGCTTGCACCGTCAGGCCGAGGCCGCGAGGAAGTATCAGGAATTCAAGGCTGAAGAGCGTCAGCTCAAGGCGCAACTGTCGGCCCTGCGCTGGCAGGATCTGAACGATCAGGTCGGCCAGCGCGAGTCGATCATCGGCAACCAGGAAATCAGCTTCGAAGCGCTGGTCGCCGAGCAGCGCAACGCCGACGCCGCCATTGAGCGCCTGCGCGACGGTCACCATGATCTGTCCGAGCGCTTCAATCTGGTGCAGGGGCGCTTCTATTCGGTCGGCGGTGATATCGCTCGGGTCGAGCAGAGCATCCAGCACGGCCAGCAGCGTTTGCGCCAGTTGCAGGACGACTTGAAGGAAGCCGAGCGCGCGCGCCTAGAAACCGAATCGCACCTGGGCCACGACCGCACCTTGCTGCTGACCCTCGGCGAAGAGCTCGATCAACTGACCCCCGAGCAGGAAATCACCAACGCCGCCGCCGAAGAAGCCGCCGCAGCGCTGGAAGATTCCGAAACCGTCATGCACGGCTGGCAGGAGCAGTGGGACACCTTCAACCTGACCGCCGCCGAACCGCGCCGTCAGGCCGAAGTGCAGCAGTCGCGCATCCAGCAGCTGGAAACCAGCATGGAGCGTCTGGCCGATCGACAAAAACGTCTGGGTGAAGAGCGGGCGCTGCTCTCGGCAGACCCTGAAGACGCGGCGATCATGGAACTCAGCGAACAGCTCGCCGAGTCCGAAGCCACCCTTGAAGATTTGCAGACCAGCGAAGAAGCCCAGGTCGAAAAACTCGAGCAACTGCGTCAGGAGTTGCAGCAAGCGTTGACCGCGCAGCAACAGGCGCAGGGCGATTTGCAGCGCCTCAATGGTCGCCTCGCATCCCTCGAAGCCTTGCAGCAGGCCGCGCTCGATCCGGGCACCGGAACCGCCGAATGGCTGAAGGAACATAACCTCGCCGAACGCCCGCGTCTGGCCGAAGGCCTGAAGGTCGAGGCCGGTTGGGAATTGGCGGTGGAAACCGTGCTCGGCGCCGACCTGCAAGCGGTGTTGGTGGATGATTTCGACGGCTTTGATCTGTCCGGTTTTGCCCAGGGCGATCTGCGTTTGCTCAGTCCCGGCAATGACGGCGTACGTGTGGCCGGCAGCCTGCTGGACAAGGTCGAGGCACAGGTGGATCTGTCGCCATGGCTGGGTCAGGTCAAACCGGTCGACAGCCTTGAGCAGGCACTGGCTTTGCGCGGCCAACTGGCTGCCGGGCAGAGCCTGATCAGTCGCGACGGTTATTGGGTCGGTCGGCACTTCCTGCGGGTGCGCCGTGCCAGCGAAGCCGAAAGCGGCATGCTTGCGCGCGGGCAGGAAATCGAATCGCTGCATGCGGAACGCGAAGAGCGCGAAGCCACGGTCGAAGCCATGGAGACCCGTCTGCAAACCCTGCGCGCGCAACAGCGTCAGCAGGAAAACGGTCGCGAACATTTGCGTCGTTTGCTGCAGGACGAAGCTCGTCAGCAAGGTGAATTGAAAGCTCAACTGTCCGCCGGCAAAGCCAAGGCCGAGCAGTTGACGCTGCGTCGTACCCGTCTCGATGAAGAGCTGGTCGAACTCGCCGAACAGCGCGAACTGGAACACGAAAACATCGGCGAAGCGCGGATCCAGTTACAGGACGCCCTCGACGCCATGGCCCTCGACACCGAGCAGCGCGAATTGCTGCTGGCCCAGCGTGACAGCCTGCGCGAACGCCTCGACCGGGTGCGTCAGGAGGCCCGTCAGCACAAGGATCACGCCCATCAATTGGCCGTGCGTCTTGGCTCGCTGCGGGCGCAGCATGATTCGACCCGCCAGGCGCTGGAGCGTCTGGAGATGCAGGCCGAGCGTCTCACTGAAAAACGTGAACAGCTCAGCCTGAATCTGGAGGAGGGCGAAGCACCGCTGGAAGAGCTGCGCCTCAAGCTTGAAGAGTTGCTCGACAAGCGCATGAGCGTCGACGACGAACTCAAGACCGCTCAAATCGCCCTGGAAGACGCCGATCGCGAACTGCGCGACGCGGAAAAACGCCGGACCCAGGCCGAGCAGCAATCGCAATTGATCCGTGGCCAGCTCGAACAGCAACGCATGGAATGGCAGGCCCTGACCGTGCGCCGCAAGGCGCTGCAGGATCAACTGCTGGAAGACGGCTACGATTTGCACGGCGTGCTCGATACCTTGAGCGCCGAGGCCAGTGAGAAGGAGGCCGAAGAAGAACTGGAACGCATCGCCGCACGCATTCAGCGCCTGGGCGCGATCAACCTCGCGGCGATCGACGAATACACGCAACAATCCGAGCGTAAACGTTATCTGGATGCCCAGGACTCCGATCTGGTGGAAGCCCTGGAGACGCTGGAAAACGTCATCCGCAAGATCGACAAGGAAACCCGAAACCGTTTCAAAGATACCTTTGATCAGATCAATGGCGGTTTACAGGCGCTTTTCCCGAAAGTTTTCGGTGGAGGGCGCGCCTATTTGGAACTGACGGGCGAAGATCTACTCGATACAGGGGTGACGATCATGGCGCAGCCGCCCGGAAAGAAGAACAGCACCATCCATTTGCTGTCCGGCGGCGAAAAGGCCCTGACCGCACTGGCACTGGTTTTTGCGATCTTCAAGTTGAATCCGGCGCCGTTCTGCATGCTCGATGAGGTTGACGCGCCACTGGATGACGCTAACGTTGGACGCTACGCACGCTTGGTCAAAGAGATGTCGCAGACCGTGCAGTTCATCTATATCACCCACAACAAGATCGCCATGGAGATGGCCGAGCAGTTGATGGGTGTGACGATGCACGAGCCGGGATGTTCGCGACTGGTAGCCGTGGATGTCGAGGAGGCGATGGCGATGGTGGATGCCTGAGCCGGCGCTGTCGGAAAAGGTATTTGTAGTCTGTAGGACATATTTACCGGCTTCGACTTGCTGGCCAATCGACATAATCGCGCAAGCCAATGAGACAGACGGTGTAAAGTTGTCTTTGGTCGTGCTAGTTTAATGTCAATTTTTCGTATACGTGGGCAAAACGCCTGTCAGAACATAGAGTTGGCGCCACGTTTTAAAGCGGTTTGCACAGTGTAAACCCCTTATTTTTCAGCATTTTTTATAGAGGCACGGGATTACATGGAAATCGGTCTGCGCGAGTGGCTGATCGTCATCGGCATCATTGTGATAGCCGGTATTCTTTTCGATGGCTGGCGCCGTATGCGCGGCGGCAAGGGAAAACTGAAATTCCGTCTTGACCGAAGTCTGTCCAACCTGCCGGACGAGGACACCAGCGCCGAGCTGTTGGGCCCGGCCCGCGTACTGGATACTCATAAAGAGCCGCAACTGGACGAACACGACCTGCCATCGGTGAGCATGCCGGCCCGCGAACCGCGCGAGCCTCGCGAATCCGGTTCCAAGCGCGGCAAGCGTGCCAACAACGGTCCGGCCCAAGGCGACCTGAACCTCGATCTGGACCTGGACGGCGGCCCGAGCTTCAGCAGCCGTGACGATGACTTCATCGAGCCTGTCGCCAAGTCTTCGCCGGCAGTGGCCGACAAGGATCAGCCACAAGCCGAAGAAGTGCTGGTGATCAGCGTGATCTGTCGCGACCCGGCCGGCTTCAAGGGCCCGGCACTGTTGCAGAACATTCTGGAAAGCGGTCTGCGTTTCGGCGAGATGGACATTTTTCACCGTCACGAAAGCATGGCCGGCAACGGCGAAGTGCTGTTCTCCATGGCCAACGCGGTCAAACCGGGCATCTTCGATCTCGACGACATCGACCATTTCAGCACCCCGGCGGTGAGCTTCTTCCTCGGCCTGCCAGGCCCGCGTCATCCGAAGCAGGCCTTCGACGTGATGGTCGCAGCAGCCCGCAAGCTGTCCCAGGAACTGAACGGCGAATTGAAAGATGACCAGCGCAGCGTCCTGACCGCGCAGACCATCGAGCACTACCGTCAGCGCATCGTCGAATTCGAACGTCGCGCCCTGACCCAGAAGCGTTGATTGAAAAGGTTGCCTCGCAATACAGGGGCAATCGGCAAAATAGATTGAGCAGCCTCGGCTGCTCTTTTGCTTTATGAGAGAACACCCATGACTGCCGCCGAAACCCGCATTCTAGAGCTGCGTGCTGAACTCGATCAGCACAACTACCGTTACCACGTTCTCGATGAGCCGAGCATTCCGGATGCCGAGTACGACCGGTTGTTCCACGAGCTCAAGGCGCTGGAAGCGGCCAACCCGGAACTGATCACCAGCGACTCGCCGACCCAGCGCGTCGGTAGCGTGGCGCTGACCGCATTCACCCAGGTACGTCACGAAGTGCCGATGCTCAGCCTCGGCAACGCCTTCGAAGAAACCGACATGCGCGAGTTCGACCGCCGGGTGACCGAAGGTCTGGACCTGCCGGCCGGTGATCTGTTCGGCGGTGGTGCGGCAGTGGAATACAGCTGCGAGCCGAAACTCGATGGCCTGGCGGTCAGCCTGCTGTATCAGGACGGCGTGCTGGTGCGCGGCGCCACCCGCGGCGACGGCACCACCGGCGAAGACATCAGCGTCAACGTGCGCACAGTGCGCAACATCCCGCTGAAGCTGCACGGAACAGGCTGGCCGGCGACGCTGGAAGTGCGCGGCGAAGTGTTCATGTCCAAGGCCGGTTTCGAGCGTCTCAACGCCTCGCAACTGGAAGTCGGCGGCAAGACGTTCGCCAACCCGCGCAACGCGGCGGCTGGCAGCTTGCGTCAGCTGGATTCGAAAATCACCGCCAATCGCCCGTTGGAATTCTGTTGCTACGGCATCGGCCAGGTGTCCCACGACATCTCCGATACTCACATCGGCAACCTCAAGCAGCTGCAAGCCTGGGGCATGCCGATCAGCCATGAGCTGAAACTGGCCAAAGGCATCGGCGAATGCCTGGATTACTACCGCGATATCGGTGAGCGCCGTAACTCGCTGGCCTATGAAATCGACGGCGTGGTGTTCAAGGTCAACAGTATTGCCGACCAGCGCGAACTGGGCTTCCGTGCCCGCGAACCGCGCTGGGCCATTGCGCACAAATTCCCGGCCATGGAAGAGCTCACCGAGCTGCTCGACGTGGAATTCCAGGTCGGCCGCACCGGCGCCGTCACTCCGGTGGCACGCTTGAAACCGGTGAAGGTTGCTGGCGTCACCGTGGCCAACGCCACGCTGCACAACATGGACGAGGTCGCGCGGCTGGGCCTGATGATCGGCGACACGGTGATCATTCGCCGCGCCGGTGACGTGATTCCGCAAGTGGTGCAAGTGGTCATCGATCGCCGCCCGGAAGATGCGCGGCCGGTGCAGATTCCCGAGAGCTGCCCGGTCTGCGGCTCCCACGTCGAACGCACGCAACTGGTCAAGCGCAGCAAGGGCAAGGAAACCATCAGCGAAGGCGCGGTGTACCGCTGCGTCGGCCGACTGGCCTGTGGTGCGCAGCTCAAGCAGGCGATCATTCACTTCGTTTCCCGTCGGGCGATGGACATTGAAGGCCTCGGCGACAAGAGCGTCGAGCAATTGGTCGATGAAGGTCTGGTCAGTTCGCCGGCTGATCTTTATGCGCTGAAGTTCGACGACATCGTCGATCTGGAAGGCTTTGCCGAGGTGTCGAGCAACAAGTTGCTCGCCGCCATCGAAGACAGCAAGAAGCCGGGTCTGGCGCGTTTTATCTATGCGCTGGGTATCCCGGATGTCGGCGAGGAGACCGCCAAGGTGCTGGCGCGCTCGCTGGGGTCGCTGGAGCGCGTCCAGCAAGCCTTGCCGCAAGTGCTGACGTACCTGCCGGACATCGGTCTGGAAGTGGCGCACGAGATTCACAGCTTCTTTGAAGATGCGCACAACCAGCAGGTGATCAGCGAGCTGCTGGGTCATGGTTTGCAGATTCAGGATCAGGGCGAGCTGGGCGCCGAGTTTGCTGCGAGCACCACGCTGGGCGGTTTCCTCGACAAGCTGCACATTCCTTCGGTGGGGCCGGGCGGGGCGCAGAAGCTGGCGGACAAGTTCGAAACGCTGGAAGGGGTGATGAACGCTGACTGGCTGGACATGCGCCAGGCATTGCCGGAGAAGCAGGCGAACTCGGTTCGTGAGTTTTTCGAACTGCCCGAGCATCGGCAACTGGCGGAAAGCGCCGAAAAGCAGCTGCGCGATTTCGGCATGCACTGGCAGAGCGAAAAGAAAGTCGTCGAAGGCCTGCCGCTTTCCGGCGAAACCTGGGTACTGACCGGCAAGGTCGAGCTGATGAGCCGCGACGTCGCCAAGGAACACCTGGAAAGCCTTGGCGCCAAGGTCGCCGGTTCCGTGTCGGCCAAGACCCATTGCGTGGTCGCGGGGCCGGGCGCCGGGTCGAAACTGACCAAGGCCAACGAGCTGGGCGTGAAGGTGATGGACGAAGAGGCGTTTATCGCGTTCCTCAAAGGACACGGTATTTCTGCCTGACGCAACGCGCGGGAACGATCGACTCGCGGGAATGATCTAGTCTTGGCAAGCCCCAGGGAGAGATCGCCATGTACCGCTTTTTCGAGCAGCTCAGTTCCCGCATCGTCGCGCCGTTCATGGGCGAATCCTCGCGCAACAGTAAAGTCTGGCCGTGCCGCTGCGGCCAGTCGCTGTTCTTTCGCAACAGCCAGTGTCTGGCCTGCAACGCAGCATTGGGTTATCAACCGGAACACAGTCGGCTGACGTCGCTGCAACCGGGGCCGTTTGAAGGCACCTGGACGCTGGATGCCGATCCCGAGGCCGGCCTGTTCCGGCGTTGCGCCAATCTCGATACCCCGGCCGCCTGCAACTGGCTGCTGCCCGCCAGCGATCACGACACGCTGTGCGCGGCTTGCGATCTGAATCGCACCATTCCCGATCTGTCAGTCCCGGAAAACCCCGAGCGCTGGCGCAAGGTGGAAATCGCCAAGCGCCGTCTGGTGGCGCAACTGATCAGCCTTGGTCTGCCGGTCATCCCGAAAACCGTCGACGAAGAAACCGGCCTGGCGTTCGATTTCATCGGTGTCGATCTGGAAGGTAATGCACCGATGACCGGCCACGCCAACGGCCTGATCACCCTCGACATCGCAGAAGCCGACGACGCCCATCGCGAGCAGGTCCGGGCGCAGATGCACGAGCCCTATCGCACGTTGCTCGGGCATTTTCGCCATGAGGTCGGGCATTACTACTGGGATCGGTTGATCGCCAACGGCCCCTGGCTGGGTTCATTCCGCAACCTGTTCGGCGACGAACGAGCCAGTTATGCCGAGGCGCTGGAGCGGCATTATCAGCAGGGCGCGCCGGCGGACTGGTCGCAGCACTACGTCAGCGCCTACGCCACCATGCACCCGTGGGAAGACTGGGCGGAAACCTGGGCCCATTACCTGCACATGATGGACGCGGTGGACACAGCGCTGGGTTTCGGCATGAGCGCCCGGGAGATGGACCTCGATTACCAGCCGTTTCCGTCGAGCACGTTGTACGACCCCGAACATCCCGGCGGCGCGGCGTTCCTGTCGTTCGTCAACGCGTGGATCGAACTGGCCGGCATGCTCAATGAGCTGTCGCGCAGCATGGGCCAGCCGGATTTCTATCCGTTCGTGTTGCCGCCGGCGGCAATCGCCAAGCTGCACTTCATTCATCTGGTGATCCAGCAAGAGGGCGGCCGCGCCGACGAGGTGCTTCAGGCGCAATAGCAAGTGCTTGAAGCCCTTCATATTTTTAATCTGCAACCAGCGGTTGTAACTTCGTCTCAGATAGGTACAATGGCGCGGCTCGCCGACAGGTGAGCGTCGTTATGGTGACCCTATCGGTCCCCCCGCAACGATTACCCGTGAACCTGGTCAGAGCCGGAAGGCAGCAGCCACAGCGGGAACATTGTGTGCCGGGGTGTGGCTGGTAGGGTTACCACCTTAACGAACATCGAACGAATCGACACCGAACTGCATGGGTTTCGCCCACTGCGGTTTTTTTATGCCTGCGATTTGGCAGTTCGTCCCCAAACCCTCTGCTAGCAACGGCGTCGACGCGGGGTAATCATTTCCCTTGCGATCCCGCATACTCGCCACAACCGAAATAAATGAAGAGTCTGGCCAGGATCGACCTTGTAAGGTCTGGGCCCTGGCCGCGAGGTTTTATGCTCCCGGAACATTCCGATCTATCCAGCCCCGTGTTCTTGCCCGTCACGGATGAAACCTGCGCGAACCTGTTGCAGGCGAGTGGCACCAAAGCCCTCGAAGCCCTGACCGATCCGGAGTTGGCGGCAGTGCTGGTCATCCAGAATCTGGTACAGACGACAGAGCAGGATCTCGGCGCCGTGGCGGCAGAAAAAATTCTGGCCAGGCTCTTGTCCTGGGCCGCCGAAAAGCGGCACTCAACAACGGCGGGCCTGCTGTCGGAAGCACAGCGACTGTTCGATCCGCGCAAACTGTATTTCGGCCTGAAGGTCCTCCAACCGCTGAACCTGCGTTTTCTGCTGGCCGAAGAAGTGTCCGCACGCGACTACTTGTTGCCCGATGGTCAGTGGGATTTCGAATACAAAGTCCGGCGCCACCGCAGCCATGACCCGTTCAGTCAGCCGATCGTGACGCCCCGGCAGCGCGAGCGCTGGTTGAGCCCGGCACAGGACAAACTGGTCAGAACCTTCCGCGCCAATCTGGACGAAGACCTGCACGTTCAAGGTTACGCGGGGATCGGCAAAAGCCATCTGCTGGTGGCGTTGCTGGAGCATCTGCGGCCGGAAAAGACCCTGTTGCTGGCGCGCACCCCGGCCAAGCTCGAAGTCCTTCGCCAGCGCATGGTGGGGCCGAGCGAGAAAAAGGCCGGCAAGACCTTCCTGGCATTTGCACAGTCGCTGATGCTCGGTCGCAGGCCTCAGGCGGAGGGGACGCGAATCCCGAGTCGGCAGGCGCTGGCGCAGGAACTGAACATCTACGGTTTTCGCCACCACGACGGGCAGGCGACCCTTGAACTCTGCCTCAAAGTGATCGAGCGTTATTGCCGCTTCCGTGATCACACTTTTTCGTCAAAGCATCTGCCTCATTTCAACCAGCCGCTCTCCAGCGTGGAGGCTCAGGTTCTGTTGGAGTATTCGAGTCGGCTGTGGGGCTACCTCGAACTCAATCCGGCGTGGGGCAACCAGACCGGTTTCGAAGCGCTGCTGATGATCAAGCGCGCCTGTATCGCCGGTTGCGCGGTGCCCGCGCGCTACACCCACGTGCTGATCGACGAAAGCCAGGACATTCCCGGCTCGCTGTTGCAGATCATCGAGCGCGGCCGCCAGGTGCTGATCACCCTCGGCGACGAGTATCAACAGGCCAGCGGCGTGCCGGTCAAGCGCCACCATGAAGTTCGCCAAAGCGATATCAGCTATTCCGTGCGCTCGGGCCGCAACGTCGAACGGTTGGTCAACCCGCTGATCGCCCGGCACTCGCAGAAGGGCAAGATTCCGTTCGAAGGCGCAAGCGACGCCGACGTCGTCATCAAGGAATACCCGGAAGGTTTCGTACCATCCGAGGGTTGCGTGGTGCTGACGGCATCGCCGTGGGACACCATGATCTGGGCCATCCACCTGCACGATTCAAGCTGCAAGTTCAGATTCCCGGACAAGCGAACCCAGGATGATCTGAGGCATTTCATGGCCACGGCCATTGAACTGTTCAAGCCGGACTTCTACCGTTCCGAATTCAGCGAAAACGGCGTGCATCCGTACTTCAGTGACCTGCCCGACTGGCAAGCCGTGTGCGACGCCAACCGGTTCGACGAGTCGTTCCTGCAGGTCAAGGCCAAGCTGGAAAACGGCTTCATGATTGCCGACCTGACCCGTCTGAACCGAATGATCGACAGCACTGGAAACGGCTGCATGCTGATGCTGGCGGAAGAGGCGGGCGGCATGGAGTTCGACAAGGTGCTGCTGACGCCGGGGCTGCTGACCAACGAGAAATTCAAGGATGCCTACGCGTTCGATCAGCGGATCTGCGCCGTGTACATCGCCATCTCCCGCGCCAGGCTGAAGCTTTACGTGCCATACGATGTGGTGGCGTGGGTCGAGTATCACGAGTACCAGAAATTCCGCGATACGGCGGGACACTGATCGAGCGATTCACGGGTTATGGAGCGTTTTCGGGGGCACCGGTATACAACCGGATAATGTCATCAATCTCCCCCGACATTTTCATCTGCAGCAGCGTCCGTAATATCCGCTGCACCGGCACATTCGGATCGTTGCGCACGTAACAGCCGATCTGCTGCTCCTGCAACACCGCCACCCCTTGCAGTTGCTGCCCCGGGAGCAGGCGCTGGTTGAACCAGTCCAGCGTCCATTGATTGCTCACGGCGTAGCGGTAACGGCCGGCCAGCAGCTTGTCCAGCACCTGTTCCTGATTGCGCGCGTCTTCGCGCGATAAGCGGTCGGCGTCGAACAGTGGTTGCAGGGTGGGGTAGCTGTAGCCGAGCACGGTGCCGATCGACTGGCGGGGCAGGTGGGCCGGATCGACGCTGGAGGGTTGATCCTGGCGGCTGATCAGCAGGTCGCGCTGGAAAAAAAGCGGAATGCTCCAGATGTAATCGCCGGACTGGTTCGGCAGCCAGGATTGCGCGGCATAACAGCGCACGTCGACTTCGCCGTGTTCCATGGCGTTCTGCACCCGGGTGCGGGGCAGGACGTGAAACTCCGTCGGCGCGCCGACCTGGGTCGCGAGGCTGAGCATCATGTCGTAAAGAATGCCCTGGGTCGGGCGGCCATGTTCGTATTGCACCAGCGGCATCGCCCAGCTGTCGGCCATGGCAAAACGCAGCGGCGGCTGCGCGGCCATCACGTTCAGGCTGATTCCCAGTATTGCCCCCACGGCCCACCGCATAAATGCTCCGGTAATTCCCGTTCCCGTGCCGACAAATGCCTCCGCCCATGCAGCTTAGCCAGAATAGAAGAGCGCACCGGATGCAATTTTGCCCTTGCTCCGCTAGCATTAGCCGCTTCTGCTTCCTTTGCCGCGACGGTTTTCGATGAGTTATCAGGTTCTTGCACGTAAATGGCGTCCGCGCTCGTTCCGCGAAATGGTCGGCCAGACCCATGTGCTCAAGGCTCTGATCAATGCCTTGGACAGCCAGCGCCTGCACCACGCCTACCTGTTCACCGGGACGCGGGGCGTCGGCAAGACGACGATTGCGCGGATCATCGCCAAATGTCTGAACTGTGAAACAGGTATCACTTCAAGCCCTTGTGGCGAGTGCTCGGTGTGCCGCGAGATCGATGAAGGGCGCTTCGTCGACCTGATCGAGATCGACGCTGCGAGCCGGACCAAGGTCGAAGACACCCGCGAACTGCTCGACAATGTGCAGTACGCCCCGAGCCGTGGGCGCTTCAAGGTCTACCTGATCGACGAAGTGCACATGCTTTCCAGCCATTCCTTCAATGCGCTGCTGAAAACCCTCGAAGAGCCGCCGCCCTACGTCAAGTTCATCCTGGCGACCACCGACCCGCAGAAACTTCCGGCAACGATTTTGTCGCGATGCCTGCAGTTCTCCCTGAAGAACATGACGCCTGAGCGTGTGGTCGAGCATCTGACCCACGTCCTCACCGCCGAAAACGTACCGTTCGAAGACGACGCCCTGTGGTTGCTCGGCCGCGCGGCCGACGGTTCGATGCGCGATGCCATGAGCCTGACCGACCAGGCCATCGCCTTCGGTGAAGGCAAGGTTCTGGCCACCGACGTACGGGCGATGCTCGGCACGCTGGACCACGGTCAGGTCTATGACGTATTGCATTCCTTGATCGAAGGCGACGCCAAGGCGCTGCTCGAAGCCGTGCGCCACCTGGCCGAACAAGGGCCGGACTGGAACGGCGTACTCTCGGAAATTCTCAATGTGCTGCACCGCGTCGCCATCGCCCAGGCCTTGCCGGAAGGTGTCGACAACGGCCACGGCGACCGTGACCGGGTGCTGGCACTGGCCCAGGCCTTGCCGGCCGAAGACGTGCAGTTCTACTACCAGATGGGCCTGATCGGCCGTCGCGACTTGCCGCTGGCGCCGGACCCGCGAGGCGGTTTCGAAATGGTCCTGCTGCGGATGCTGGCCTTCCGGCCGGCGGACACGGCGGATGCCCCGAGGCAACCGCTAAAGCCAGTGGGGATCAGCCAGGCCACAGTTGATTCCGCAAACTCAGTGGCTGCCGCGCCGAAACCTGCGCCGGTAGTTGCTGCGGCTGTTGCGCCGGCTCCGGTGGTTGCACCTGCACCTGTTCCTGAGCCCGCGCCGGTTGCCCCGGTAATTGCACCTGAGACCGTGCCGGAGCCAGAGCCCGAGGCGGTCGCTGTCGAAGAAGTCGTCGATCTGCCTTGGAATGACCCGGTAGAACCGGCGCCTGTGCAGCAGCCAGCGGTCGAGCCGGTGCTGGAAACGGCTGCCGAGCAGCCAGAACTGCCACCAATGCCGCTGCCGACCCCGGACAGCGTCGTGCCGGATGCCCCTGAATGGGCCGCTGCGCCGATCCCTGAGCCGTCCGTGGCCGAAGTCGATGCCTTCACGCCAGGCATGGACATGGACGACGAGCCACCGCTCGATGAAGACTACATAGAGCCGGACATGGATTCGGCCTACAGTTACCTCGATGATCTGGCCAGCGAACACGCCGCAGAACCAGCTCCCGAGCCCGAGCCGGAACCCGCCGCCGCGCCGGCCACCGGTCTGGCCCTGCAATGGCTGGAGCTGTTCCCGAAACTGCCGATTTCCGGCATGACCGGCAGCATCGCCGCCAACTGCACGCTGATCGCGGTCGATGGCGACAACTGGCTGATGCACCTGGACCCGGCCCACAGCGCCTTGTTCAACGCCACTCAGCAGCGTCGTCTGAACGATGCGTTGAACCAGTACCATGGCCGCACGCTGAACCTGAGCATGGAACTGATCAAGCCCGAGCAGGAAACCCCGGCCCAGGCTGCGTCCCGGCGTCGTGCCAACCGTCAGCGCGAGGCGGAGGAGTCGATCCACGGCGATCCGTTCATCCAGCAGATGGTCCAGCAGTTCGGTGCGGTCGTGCGACACGATACTATTGAACCTGTCGACGCCCTGGTCAGTCAGGGCTAATAACTGAAGGCGTTCGGCGCAAGTCGCCGGGCGCTGTATTGATCCAAGTACTTTTGAGGTGATTACCATGATGAAAGGTGGCATGGCCGGCCTGATGAAGCAGGCGCAGCAGATGCAGGAAAAAATGGCCAAGATGCAGGAAGAGCTGGCCAACGCAGAAGTCACCGGCAAGGCCGGCGGCGATCTGGTCACCGTGGTGATGACCGGCCGTCATGACGTGAAAAAAGTCAGCATCGACCCAAGCGTTCTGCCGGGCCTGGACGAAGACGACCGTGAAGTGGTCGAGGATCTGGTGGCCGCTGCCGTCAACGCCGCCGTGCGTCAGATCGAAGCCAACAGCCAGGCGAAAATGGGCAGCATGACCGCTGGCATGAACCTGCCGGCCGGTATGAAACTGCCGTTCTGATTCGCCTTGGCGGGTTGGATGAGCTACAAAAAATGCCAGGCATCGCGCCTGGCATTTTTGTTTCTGATCTCATAAAGGTGTGGTGCCCGACAGGTCCTCTTCGCGAGCAGGCTCGCTCCCACAAGGGAGCGCATTTCAAATGTGGGAGCGAGCCTGCTCGCGAAGGCGTCGACCTGGTTGATCTGATAAACATCGAACGCGCAATAGCTGCAACGGTCTGCTCCCTATACCGCCGAATTCATCATTCAAAGGAGACGCTGACATGTCCGACCCTCTGACCCTCAATCAACGCTTCGTGCTGGCCTCGCGGCCGGTGGGCGCGCCGACACCTGAGAACTTCCGTCTGGAGCGCGAGGCGCTGCCGGATCTTGAAGACGGCCAGTTGCTGCTCAAGACCCTTTACCTGTCCCTCGATCCCTACATGCGCGGACGCATGAGCGACGCTCCGTCCTACGCGGCGCCGGTACAAATCGGCGAGGTGATGACCGGCGGGGCTGTCAGCCGGGTCGAGCAATCGCGTCATCCGAAATTCCAGGTCGGCGATCTGGTGGTCGGCGCTACGGGCTGGCAAAGCCACAGCCTCAGCGACGGGCGCAACATCATCCCGATCCCTTCGGGGTTGCCGAGTCCGTCGATGGCCCTTGGTGTGCTGGGCATGCCGGGCATGACCGCTTACATGGGGTTGATGGACATTGGTCAGCCGAAGGCAGGTGAAACACTGGTTGTCGCTGCGGCTTCCGGTGCTGTGGGTTCGGTGGTGGGCCAGGTCGCCAAGATCAAAGGCTTGCGCGCCGTCGGCGTGGCTGGTGGTGCCGAGAAATGCAAATACGTGGTCGAGGAACTGGGTTTCGACGCCTGTATCGATCACAAGGCGCCGGACTTTGCCGAACAACTGGCCAAGGCCTGTCCGAAAGGCATCGACATCTATTATGAAAACGTCGGCGGCCATGTCTTCGATGCGGTCGTCCCGCTGCTCAATCCCAAGGCACGGATCCCGTTGTGCGGCCTGATCGCCGGCTACAACGCCACCGAAGTGCCGAAAGGCCCGGATCGCTTGCCTGCCTTGCAACGCACCTTGCTGACCAAGCGAGTACGCATTCAGGGCTTCATCGTGTTCGACGACTACGGCGACCGTCAGCCGGAGTTCATCAGCGCCATGGTGCCGTGGGTGCGCGAGGGCAAGGTTAAATTCCGCGAAGACGTGGTCGATGGCCTGGAGCAGGCGCCGCAGGCGTTTATCGGTCTGCTGGAGGGGCGCAACTTCGGCAAACTGGTGGTGCGGGTCGCCCAGGACTGAGGATTTGACGCTGGCCGGAGGCGCGGGTATAAACCGCGTCTCGTTGTTTTGTCGGACTTTTTCCCCATGAGCTTCAGCCCTTTGATTCGCCAACTGATCGACGCCCTGCGAATTCTGCCGGGCGTGGGTCAGAAAACTGCCCAGCGTATGGCGTTGCAGTTGCTCGAACGTGACCGCAGCGGCGGCACGCGCCTGGCCCAGGCCCTGAGCCAGGCCATGGAAGGAGTCGGACACTGCCGCCAGTGCCGCACGCTGACCGAAGACGATCTGTGCCCGCAATGCGCCGACACGCGCCGTGACGACACGTTGCTGTGCGTGGTGGAAGGGCCGATGGACGTCTATGCGGTCGAGCAGACCGGGTTCCGTGGTCGCTACTTCGTGCTCAAGGGGCACCTGTCGCCGCTGGACGGGCTCGGCCCGGAAGCCATTGGCATTCCGCAACTGATGGCGCGGATCGAAGAGGCGGGCACCTTCACCGAAGTCATCCTCGCCACCAACCCGACCGTGGAAGGTGAAGCGACTGCACACTACATCGCGCAATTGCTCAACAACAAAGGTTTGATCGCCTCGCGAATCGCTCACGGCGTGCCGTTGGGCGGCGAACTGGAACTGGTGGACGGCGGCACGCTGGCGCACTCGTTTGCCGGACGCAAGCCGATTTCTCTCTGATTGTTCTCACTGGCCCTATCGCCAGCAGGCTGGCTCCCACATTGGTTTGAGGTCGCCGCAAATTCACTGTGGGAGCCAGCCTGCTGGCGATAAAGGCGCCTCGGATTTACTGAATCTCACAATCCTGTTGAAAACCAAGCAAGCGCTCGGTTAAGTTCGGCGAACCCTTCCATGGAGTTCGCCGATGCCCGCCTTCCAGGAATACTTCGACCCCAGCCACCAAATGGTCCGCGACAGCGTCAGACGTTTCGTCGAGCGCGAGATCCTGCCGGACATCGATGCGTGGGAAGAAGCCGAAAGCTTCCCTCGTGAGCTGTACCTCAAGGCCGGTGCGGCCGGCATCCTCGGCATCGGTTATCCCGAAGCGCTGGGCGGCAGCCACGAAGGTGATCTGTTCGCCAAGATCGCCGCCAGTGAAGAACTGATGCGTTGTGGCTCCGGAGGACTGGTGGCCGGGCTTGGTTCTCTGGATATCGGCTTGCCGCCAGTCGTCAAATGGGCCCGCCCCGAAGTGCGTGACCGCGTTGTGCCTCAAGTGCTCTGCGGCGAGAAGATCAGCGCGCTGGCGGTGACCGAGCCGGGCGGTGGCTCCGACGTCGCCAACTTGCAGACCCGCGCCGTACGCGATGGCGATCACTATCGGGTCAGCGGCAGCAAAACCTTCATCACCAGTGGCGTACGCGCGGATTACTACACCGTCGCGGTGCGTACCGGTGCGCCCGGATTTGGCGGCATCAGCCTGCTGTTGATCGAGAAGGGCACGCCGGGTTTCACCGTCGGCCGACAACTGAAGAAAATGGGCTGGTGGGCGTCGGACACGGCTGAATTGTTCTTCGACGATTGCCGGGTGCCTGTGGGAAACCTGATCGGCGCGGAGAACATGGGGTTCGCCTGCATCATGGGCAACTTCCAGAGCGAGCGTCTGGCGTTGGCATTGATGGCCAACATGACCGCGCAACTGGCGCTGGAAGAGAGCCTGAAGTGGGCGCGGGAGCGTCAGGCGTTCGGCAAACCCATCGGCAAGTTCCAGGTGATCAAGCATCGCTTCGCCGAAATGGCCACGGCGCTGGAAGTCTCGCGGGAGTTCACCTACCGGCAGGCGGCGAAGATGGCGGCGGGGCAGAGTGTGATCAAGGAGATCTCCATGGCCAAGAACTTCGCCACGGACACCTCGGACCGCATCACCACCGAAGCGGTGCAGATTCTCGGCGGGCTGGGTTACATGCGCGAAAGCCTGGTGGAGCGGCTGTATCGGGATAATCGCATCCTGTCGATTGGCGGCGGGACGCGGGAAGTGATGAACGAGATCATCAGCAAGCAGATGGGGCTTTGATCTGTTATGAGGCTTGTGCCCCCATCGCTAGCAGGCTAGCTCCCACATCTGGAGCGCATTTCCCTGTGGGAGCTAGCCTGCTAGCGATGGCGGTCAGAAGGGCGCTGATTACTTGTCAGTCAGCGCAAACTGCGTCAGGCAGAACGTTGGAATCCCCATGTCCTCAAGACGCTGCGAACCACCCAGCTCCGGCAGATCGATGATCGCCGCCGCTTCATGAACGCGGGCGCCCATGCGGCGGATCAGGTTGGCCGCTGCGATCAGCGTGCCGCCGGTGGCGATCAGGTCATCGAACATCACCACCGAATCGCCTTCGCACAGGCTGTCGGCGTGCACTTCGAGGAACGCTTCGCCGTACTCGGTCGCGTAACCTTCAGCCAGCACGTCCGCCGGCAGTTTGCCTTGCTTGCGGAACAGCACCAGCGGCTTGTTCAGCTGATAGGCCAGCACCGAACCGATCAGGAAACCACGCGCATCCATCGCGCCGATGTGGGTGAAGTCGGCTTCCACGTAGCGGTGGGCGAAGCTGTCCATCACCAGGCGCAAGGCCTTTGGCGACTGGAACAGCGGGGTGATATCGCGAAAGATCACGCCCGGTTTCGGGAAATCGATCACAGGGCGGATCAGGGATTTGATGTCGAAGGAGTCGAAGACCATCGTCGAGGTGTCCTGGCAGGGCTGCAAACGGCGCAGTATACCCGCGGCTGAAACGATACGCTCGGCCGCGGGTCGAGATCAGACTTCGAGCGAGCCGCCAGCCAGGGCGCAGAGCTGGATCGGGTCGAGGATATGGATTTCCTTGCCCTCGGCGGCGATCAGTTCGTTCTGCTGGAAGCGGGTGAAGACCCGGGACACGGTTTCCACCGCCAGCCCCAGATAGTTGCCGATTTCATTGCGCGACATGCTCAGGCGGAACTGGTTGGCCGAGAAGCCGCGAGCGCGGAAGCGCGCCGACAGGTTGACCAGGAACGTGGCGATGCGCTCGTCGGCGGTTTTCTTCGACAGCAGCAACATCATTTGCTGGTCGTCGCGGATTTCCCGGCTCATCACGCGCATCAACTGACGGCGCAGTTGTGGCAGTTGCAGGGCCAGTTCGTCGAGGCGTTCGAACGGAATCTCGCAGACCGAGGTGGTTTCCAGGGCCTGGGCGGAAACCGGGTGTTTCTCGGTGTCCATGCCGGACAGGCCGACCAGTTCGCTCGGCAGGTGGAAACCTGTGAGTTGTTCTTCGCCGGTATCGCTCAGGCTGAAGGTCTTCAGGGCGCCGGAGCGTACTGCATAAACGGAATCGAAGGTGTCGCCCTGGCGGAACAGGAACTCACCCTTTTTCAACGGGCGGCCACGTTTAACGATTTCGTCCAGCGCATCCATGTCTTCCAGATTCAGCGAAAGTGGCAGGCAGAGAGGGGCCAGGCTGCAATCCTTGCAATTAGCCTGGTTATGAGCGCGCAGTTTGACTGGCTCGGACATTTCTTAAATCCTTGTGGGAAAACACACATAAGGCGTAAGGGTAACCCAGGGGAGGACATTCAGGCCAGCCTGTGGCGAGATTGCCCCAACGGCATAAAGCCGCAGGGATGGCGGCCGATAAACAGGTATCTGACGGCATGCAAGGAACCGCTTCGATGACTGCTATTGGCACGCTGACCCCCGGTAACAGTGGCGTTGCGTCGTTGCTGGAAAGTGCTGAAACCTCCGTTGACGATGAGTCCGGCACAGACGCGGCATCGTTGGGAACCCCGACCTTGGTCGAGGGCGTCAAAGTGTCGCTGTCCGGTGCCGCCATTGCTAAATCCGCCGGTGTCGGCGGGAAAAACAGCGATATCGATGAAAGTGGCTTGCCGGAAAACGTCCAGCAATTGCTGAAGATGATTCGCAAGTTGCGCCAGCAGATCGCCGAAAAGAACGCCCAGATCAACGCGCTGATGGCCAACAAGACGCTCTCCAACGAAGAGCGATTCGCCAAAATCGCAGCCCTCAAAGGCGCCATTTCCGCCCTCAACAACGGCCTGATCACCGCCAACCTGTCCCTGGCCAAGGTCATCGACCAATCGGGCCTCACCGCAGACCAGAACCTGAAAACCAATACCTTGCTGATGAAGAGCTAAATCACCCGTGAGAAACGCTGGCGGTTCTGCTGTTCCAGATACGCGTCGAACACCATGCACACCGAGCGCACCAGCAGGCGCCCGGCCGGCAGCACGCTGATTCGTTCGCGATCCAGTTCGATCAACCCGTCCTTTGCCATACCTTGCAACTGCGGCCAGAGCGCGCCGAAGTACCCCTGAAAATCGATGTTGAAACTGCGCTCGATCTCGGCGAAATCCAGGCTGAAATTGCAGATCAGTTGCTGAATCACCGCGCGACGCAAGCGGTCGTCAGCGTTGCACACCAGGCCACGGCTGGTGGCCAGTTGCGCACCGGCGAGGGTGTTCTGGTAGTGATTGAGGTCGCTGCTGTTCTGGCAGTACAGGTCGCCGATCTGGCTGATGGCCGACACGCCCAGACCGATCAGGTCGCAATGACCGTGGGTGGTGTAGCCCTGGAAGTTGCGTTGCAGGGTCGATTCTTCCTGGGCAATCGCCAGTTCATCGTCGGGCAGGGCGAAGTGGTCCATGCCGATATAGCGGTAGCCGGCGGCGGTCAGTTGTTCGATGGTGCGTTGCAGCATTTCCAGCTTTTGCGTCGGGCTCGGCAGTTCGTTGCCGTTGATCCGCCGCTGCGGCATGAAGCGTTCCGGCAGGTGCGCGTAGTTGAACACCGAGAGCCGGTCCGGTTGCAGGCTGATGACTTCTTCGACGGTGCGGGCGAAGTTGTCCGGGGTCTGCTTGGGCAGGCCGTAGATCAGGTCGATATTGATCGAGCGAAATTGCAGGGTCCGCGCCGCGTCGATCACGGCGCGAGTTTCTTCCAGACTCTGCAGGCGATTGACCGCCCGTTGCACCGCAGGGTCGAGGTCTTGCAGGCCGATGCTGACCCGGTTGAAGCCCAGTTCCCGCAGCAGGCCCATGGTTGACCAGTCGGCTTCGCGCGGATCGATTTCGATGCCGTAATCGCCTGAGTCGTCATCCAGCAGATTGAAATGCTTGCGCAGGTGCGCCATCAGTTGCCGCAATTCATCGTGGCTGAGAAAGGTCGGGGTGCCGCCGCCGAAGTGCAGTTGTTCGACTTTCTGCGCCGGGTCGAGGTGGCAGGCGATCAGCTGGATTTCCTGTTCGAGCCGTTGCAGGTACGGCAGGGCGCGGCCGCGATCCTTGGTGATGACCTTGTTGCAGGCGCAGTAGTAGCAAATGTTCGCGCAGAACGGCACGTGCACGTACAGCGACAGCGGGCGCAGGGCCTTGCGGCTGTCGCGCAGGGCGTGGAACAGGTCGAAGGTGCCGACCTGACTGTTGAATTGCACGGCCGTCGGGTACGAGGTGTAGCGCGGCCCCGCCAGGTCGTAGCGGCGGATCAAATCGGTGTCCCAACGAATGGCGTCGAGCATGCGGGCATTCCCCCGGATAGGCTGGCAGTGTGAGCGAGTCTAGGGGAGGGCGCGGTGGGGCATCTTGATTTGTATCAACGGGGAGGATTTGTATAAGTCATACGGCCCCATCGCGAGCAGGCTCGCTCCCACAGGAGATTTGTGGCGTACACAAAACCTGTGGGGGCGAGCTTGCTCGCGATAGCCGCGCCGCCGATCAGTGGCCCATCAGCCAGTGCTGGTGCGGCCCCGGCAGGGTCCAGATGCCGAACAGGATCACCAGCAGACCGCCGGCCATGCGCACGCTGCGTTTGCGCAACAGCGCCGTAACCCGCTCGGCTGCCAACCCGGTGGCGAGTAAAACCGGCCAGGTGCCGAGCCCGAAGGCGAGCATCAGCAAGGCACTGTCCAGCGCATTGCCCTGACTGGCCGACCACAGCAACGTGCTGTAAACCAGCCCGCATGGCAGCCAGCCCCACAGCGCACCGAGCAGCAAGGCCCGGGGCAGGCTCGACACCGGCAGCAAGCGGTTGGCGACCGGTTGAATGTAGCGCCACAGTCCGCGACCGAGGCTTTCGATGCGGGTCAGGCCGCTCCACCAGCCAGCCAGGTACAAGCCCATGGCGATCAGCAGCAAACCCGCGATTACGCGCATGAACAATGCCGCAGGACTGTTGGCCACTGCCCATCCTGCCAGCCCGATCAGCAATCCGGCCGTGGCATAGCTGAGAATTCGCCCGAGGTTATAAGCCAGCAGCAATCGAAAGCGTCGGCTGCGTTGCTCCTTGGGAATCGCCAGGGTCAGCGCGCCCATCAAACCGCCGCACATGCCCAGGCAATGCCCGCCGCCGAGCAGGCCGAGAATCAGCGCAGACATCAGCAGCGGCGCCAGTTCAAGCATGGGGTGGCGCCTTGTCGTCCGGTCTGGCCGGGTTGGCTTCGTCCACCGCGGCGGTGTGCTTCGGGTCCTGGTCGTCGAACAGGATGCTGTGGGCCGGGCCGTCGAGGTCGTCGTACTGGCCGCTGTCCACCGCCCAGAAGAAGATGTAGACGGCGATGGCCACGATCAGTAGCGCGGCCGGAATCATCACGTAGAGAGCTGGCATCTGTACTCCATGCCCGCGCGGCTCAGGCCGGCAGCGGGCGGGTTTCTGACCTGGCGTTGACGGCAGGCGCACTCGGCAGGCGAGTCAGGCGCAGGGCGTTGAGCACCACGGTCAGCGAACTGATCGACATGCCGACGGCGGCCCATACCGGAGTGATCCAGCCGAGGGCGGCGAACGGCAACATGAGGCCATTGTACAGCGCGGCCCACAACAGGTTCTCGATGATCACCCGGCGTGTGCGACGGGCGAGCGTGAAGGCTTGCACCAGCGCGTCGAGCCGGTTGGACAGCAGCACCGCATCGGCACTGGTTTTCGCCAGATCCGTGGCCGAGCCCATGGCCACGCTGATGTCCGCAGCGGCCAATACCGGTACGTCGTTGACCCCGTCACCGAGCATCAACACCTTGCGGCCGGCCTTGTGCAGTTTTTGCAGCACTTGCAGCTTGTCGTCCGGGCGCAGACCGCCCCGTGCCTCGTCGATGCCCAGTTCGGCGGCGACGCGGGCAACCATCGGCGAACTGTCGCCCGACAGCAGCAGCGTGTGCCAGCCGCGGGCCTTGCACGCGGCGAGCAGGGCCGGAGCGTCGCCGCGCAGACGGTCGTCGAGGGCGAACCAGGCCAGCGGTCCATTGCTGTCGCCGAGCAACAACCATTGGCCCGGTTCGTCGGGCATCTTCGGCACAGGCGCGCCGCTGAGATCACAGACAAATTCCGCCTGGCCAATGCGCAAGCGCAGTTCGCCGACCAGGCCTTCAAGCCCCAGTCCCGGTGTGCTGTGAACCTCTTCGGCGGCCAGCGGAGCCCGGCCAAAGGCCCGGGCAATCGGGTGTTCCGAGCGGTTTTCCAGCGCGGCGGCCAGACTCAGGCATTGATCGCTGTCGAGGGTGCCGAGGGGGCGGATTGAACGCAATACCAGACGTCCCTCGGTAAGGGTGCCGGTCTTGTCGAAAATCACCGTGTCGATCTGGTTCAGGCCTTCCAGCACATGGCCGCGCGTCAGCAGCAAGCCGAGTTTGTGCAGGGTGCCGGTGGCGGCGGTGAGGGCGGTCGGCGTCGCCAGTGACAGTGCGCACGGGCAAGTGGCGACCAGCATCGCAAGAACGATCCAGAACGCCCGCGAAGCATCCAGCTCCCACCACAGCAGGCCGATGGCGGCCGCTGCGATCAGCGACAGCAGCAAAAACCATTGCGCGGCACGGTCGGCGATTTCCGCCAGGCGGGGTTTTTCCGCCTGGGCGCGATCCAGCAGGCGAACGATGGCCGACAACCGCGTGTCCTGACCCAGCGCCTGCACCTCGACGGTCAGCGCACCTTCCACATTCAGCGTGCCGGCGGTGACGGCATCGCCCATCGTGCGCGGTTGCGGCAAGTACTCGCCGGTCAGCAGCGATTCATCAATGCTCGACTGGCCTTCAAGGATCTTGCCGTCCGCCGGCAGCACCGAGCCGGGCTGCACCAGCACCCGGTCGCCAAGGCGCAGTTCGCTGAGCAGAATGCGCTCGCTCTGGCCGGCGTCGTCGAGGCGCAGGCACGAGGCGGGCAGCAGATTGACCAGTTGCGCGGTGGCAGCGGCAGTACGTTCCCGCGCGCGGCGTTCGAGGTAGCGTCCGGCCAGCAGGAATAGCGCGAACATGCCCACCGCGTCGAAATACAGCTCGCCGACCCCGGTGATCGAGGTCCAGATCCCGGCGACATACGCCGCGCCGATCGCCAGCGACACCGAGACGTCCATCGTCAGGTGGCGAGTGCGCAGGTCGCGCATGGCGCCCTTGAAAAACGGCGCGCAGCTGTAGAACACAATCGGCGTGGTCAGAAACAGCGCGACCCAGCGCAGGATGGTGTGCAGCTCGGGGCTGAGGTCGATGTTGAATTCCGGCCAGGTGGCCATGGTCGCCATCATCGCCTGGAACCACAGCAGTCCGGCGACGCCGAGTTGGCGCAAGGCGAGGCGGTTTTCGCTGGCCAGTTGTTCGCTGGCGCGGTCGGCCTGATACGGGTGCGCGGCGTAGCCTATGTGGCGCAGTTCGCCGAGGATCTGGCTCAGCGGCAATTGCGCGTCAGCCCAGCGCACATGCAGGCGATGATTGGACAGGTTCAGCCGCGCCTCGGCCACGGCGGGCAGTGTGCGCAGGTGTTTCTCGATCAGCCAGCCACACGCGGCGCAACTGATGCCTTCCATCAACAACGTGGTTTCGGCCAGTTCACCTTCGTGGCGGACGAAGGGCTGCTGCACGTCGGCGCGGTCATACAGCGCCAGTTCGTCCACCAGTTGTACCGGCAGGGCTTCGGGGTTGGCCGAGGCTTCGCTGCGGTGCTGGTAATAGCTTTCGAGCCCGCCGGCGACGATGGCTTCGGCCACTGCCTGACAGCCCGGGCAGCAGAACTCGCGGGACTCCCCGAGCACGACAGCGGTGAAACGGCTGCCGGGCGGAACGGGCAGGGCGCAGTGGTAGCAGGGGAGTGGGGTGGTCATCAGGAGTTCACTAATACTGCAGAATCGATGTCGTCAGGTCGCGCCCTTCGCGAGCAGGCTCGCTCCCACATTTTGATCTGTGCCTGACGCAGATTT
This sequence comes from Pseudomonas sp. 91RF, assembly GCF_003576265.1. Lineage (NCBI taxonomy): Bacteria > Pseudomonadati > Pseudomonadota > Gammaproteobacteria > Pseudomonadales > Pseudomonadaceae > Pseudomonas > Pseudomonas sp. 91RF. The sequence goes on along the minus strand of NZ_QWFC01000010.1, from coordinate 12,332 downwards.
TGTGAGCGCCGCAAATCCATTGTGGGAGCGAGCCTGCTCGCGATGCGCGAAGCGCGGCTTTATTTCTTCAGGTCTTCAGCACCCTGCAGCGGTTCATCGCCCAGCAACAGATCCTTGTCATGGCTGACCACTTCTTCCTCGAACATGCGCCACACCTGGTCACCTTGCGATCCGAGCAACTCGACAAAACGACGGCCTTCAACCTTGTCGTTCACCTGGCCAATGTAACGACCCTGCTCGGTTTCGCTGCGAGTCAGGACAATCTTGCGATCCTTGTCCGGCTGGGTCGGCGAGATCAGGTTCAGTTCCAGGGTTTTCGGCTGACTGTCGCCGCTCAGACGCAGGTCGACTTCCCCGGTGACATCATCCAGATGAACGTTGGCGCGCATCTTCAGGTTCTGCGCGAGCATTTCACGATCCAGCGAACGGTTGATGCCCTTGCCCGCCTCGTAGTAATTGTCGTTGACCAGATTGTCCGGGTTGTTCACCGCGATGGTCACCATGGACAGCGTCAGGGTCACCGAGCAAGCGAGGATCCCGATGATGATCCACGGCCAGAGATGCTTGTACCAGGGGCTTGCGGCGTTTGCTGCGGGCATGTTCAGTTCTCTCAACGATTTTGTGGGCCGATGAACCGGCTCTTGGCTTCTACGTGGACGCTGTCGTCATCGGCATCCTTGAGGATGAATTTCACCTCGTTGGTGCTCGACGGCAGTTGTTCGGGCGCGCTCGACAACTCGACCGGCATGCTGAAAATTTCCCCGGCCGGCACCTTGATCTCGCGCTTGCCTTGCAGGCGCAGATCCGGCAAACCGGCGGCTTCCAGCACGTAGGTGTGGTCGCGCTGATCCTTGTTCATGATCTTCAGGCTGTAGACGTTTTCGATCCGGCCTTCGGCGTTTTCGCGGTACAGCACGCGGTCCTTGCTGACGTCGAAACCTACCAGCGAGCGCATGAAGAAGGCCGTCACCAGCAGGCTGATCATCGCCAGCAGCACCACGGCATAACCGATCAGGCGCGGACGCAGTTTATGGGTTTTCTGTCCGGACAGGTTGTGTTCGGTGGTGTAGCTGATCAACCCGCGCGGGTAGTCCATCTTGTCCATGATGCTGTCGCAGGCATCGATGCACGCGGCGCAGCCGATGCACTCGATCTGCAGGCCGTCGCGGATGTCGATGCCGGTCGGGCAGACCTGGACGCACATGGTGCAGTCGATGCAGTCGCCCAGGCCCTGAGCCTTGTAGTCGACGCCTTTCTTGCGCGGGCCACGGCTTTCGCCGCGACGCGGGTCATAGGAAACGATCAGGGTGTCCTTGTCGAACATCACGCTCTGGAAGCGCGCATACGGGCACATGTAGATGCACACCTGCTCACGCAGCCAGCCGGCGTTGCCGTAGGTGGCGAGGGTGAAGAAGCCGACCCAGAAATACGACCAGCCATCGGCCTGGCCTGTGAAGAAGTCGAACACCAGTTCGCGGATCGGCGAGAAGTAGCCGACGAAAGTCATGCCGGTGACAAAGCCGATCAGCAGCCACATGGCGTGCTTGGCGAACTTGCGCAGGAACTTGTTGGCGCTCATCGGCGCCTTGTCGAGCTTGATGCGCTGGTTGCGGTCGCCTTCGGTGACCTTCTCGCACCACATGAAAATCCACGTCCACACGCTTTGCGGACAGGTGTAGCCGCACCAGACCCGGCCGGCGTACACCGTGATGAAGAACAGGCCGAACGCGGCAATGATCAGCAGGCCCGAAAGCAGAATGAAGTCCTGTGGCCAGAAAGTCGCACCGAAGATGAAGAACTTGCGTTCCGGCAGGTTCCACCACACGGCCTGGTGGCCGCCCCAGTTCAGCCACACCGTACCGAAATACAGCAGGAACAGCGCCGTGCCGCCCATCATCCGCAGATTGCGGAACAGGCCGGTGAAAGCACGGGTGTAGATTTTTTCTCGAGAGGCGTACAGGTCGACGCTGTTGTTCGCGTTCTTGTTGGGGGGCGTGACGTCGTGTACCGGAATCTGATTACTCATCATTGCATCCCACGGCAGTGGAAAAATGCCTCGGCCGATACGTGCCGGCCGGGGTCAGAAAGGGTGTTGCAGTGGCGCAATGATACGCCTGTGATGCCGACGAACGGGTGCGACCTTTGGTCGCGTTGGGGAAAAAACCTGAATGGTGTAGCGAATGTAACAAAGCATGATGCAGATCAATTGACTATAGACGATTGATGCTACTGGCATCGCGACGGCAATGCTGCGCAAGTGCAGGCATTGCCGCCGCTTTCATCAGTCAATCAAGGCAACCGGCCGCCGCCAAGGCTGTCGATCCCACCGATACTGCGTTTTCTGTCGGCGGCGACTTCGCTCCTGATGGATCGTGTTTGTCGTTTCAGGTTGAAGTAAAGGTATTCTGCCTTCTGTTGTTGTGTTTGAAATAAGTTTATTTAATTGCCTGTGTAGTCTGCTTTGAAAAGCTCCATTTGATCGAATATGTTTGCGTCTGGCGATATTCGGTCGCTAGTTGTTATTCAAGTTAAATGGAGTTTCAAAGCTATGGCTTTTAATGGAGTTGTAAGTTTTCTGCTGGGTGTCTGTTTATTCTCTTCTGTTACTTTGGTTCATGCCGTTGAGGGCACGCCACGGCATATGGTGTTCGCGTCCGATACGCAGTATCCCTGGACTGAAAAGACCGACAGCGGAGCGCCGGAGTCCAATGCGGACTTCGAAAAGCGTGCCAAGTGGCTGGTGGACAGCCAGTTGAGCAGTATCGCCGAGTTTCGAAATGCCCACGGGGGGCAGGCGGCAATCCCGTTGATGATCAACGGTGACATTACCGCTTTTGGCCATGGTTGGCAGCGGTCATATATGAAGTCGGCCCTGGAGAAATACTTCAAGGGTGATTACTTGTACGGCTTGGGTAATCATGATTACGAAAATAATGTGGACGACTGTTTCAGTAATAGTTGTGCGGCGGGCAGTATTGTCGAGTTTAACGAGCATCATAAGGCTAGGGTGGATAACCTTGACCTCAAGGTCACTGGGGCTTTTCTGGATATTCGTTATTCGGGCAGTCTCGCGTACTCGAAAAATGTCGGAGAAGTTCATCTGGTGCAACTCAACAACGAGCCTACCTACGCTACGAAGATTGCACATGCGTTGAATCCGACAACCTTCAACATCATCAGCGCACTGGACTGGCTGGAAAACGATTTGAGGGTGGCGAGAACCCAGGGCTACGCCATCATCCTCAACATGCACAAATGGGATGACTGGCAGGGAGACAGGCAACAGCAACAGCGCTTTCTGGACATTATCGAGAAGTATGAGGTCACTGCCATCTTTGCCGGTCATTGCCATTCTCGCGGGGGAGCCAAGCGCTGGATGGGTAAGGTGCCGATGTTTCTCAGTGGCGCTACGTCCCAGCAGACGTACCTGACTGCCAGCTTCTCGGATGATCGCAAGCAACTGCGCATCAACCTGATCGAAAACAATGACTGGCAGAAACCGAATTTCGTGCAGACGGTTCCGGTGAAATCCATCTGGGCCAGTCGCCCATAAGCAACGGCCCCGTCAATTTCTGTTGGCGGGGCCGTTTCATTTTCGGGCATGGCTTTTCTTCGGTAAGGCGAATGCCTCAGTCCCATGGATTGATGACTTCAACACCGCTGGATTCAAAGTCGGCGACATTTCGGGTGACCACTGTCAGGCCATGCACCAATGCCGTTGCAGCAATCAACGCATCGCTTTCATTGGCCTGATCCGGCACATGAAGGCGCGCACATCGCAAGGCGACAGCAGCATCGACCGGCAGGATTCTCGCGTCGAAGGCCGGCATCACGTGGCGCTTGAGCCAGGTGCGCAGAACCTTGCCTTGAGCCGGGTCTCGGCGCTCCATGCGAAGGACGCCGGTCTCCAGTTCCTTCAAGGTAATGGCCGAGATGAACATGCGAGGGGCGATGACCATTTTGGCCCAGGCGACAACGTTCCTGTCGGCCTGGGGTTTGCGCAGTTCGGAAATCACATTGGTGTCGAGCAAGTACATTCAGGACAGATCCACGGGGCGGTGAGTGATCACGGCACGCTCGGTTTCGAACTCGATGTCTGCCGCTTCAGGCATGACCAGCAGATCGACGATGCTCGCGTTGAGGCCGGTGAGTTTTTCGTACTCCTCAATGCTTAGCAGTACGTGGGCGGGCTTGCCACGATCAGTGATGATCACCGGCCCATTGCGGGCGGCTTTTTTGGCACTGCTTGTGTCCTGATTGAATTCGCGGCTGGAAATGGTGGTGATGGCCATCATTGCGACCTCTCCTGAAGAAGATATGTAGCAACGTTACTACTGCTTCAGACGTCTCACAACCGGGAAGGCCTGACGAGACTGACCGCTGGTCGGCCATTCAAAGGGCAGAAACAAAAAGACCCCGCCAGTTCTCACTGGCGGGGTCTTTTTTTGCTTCAAGCGTCGGCCTTACTGGGCCTCGGCTTCCGGTGCTTTTTCACCATGGGACAGGCTGTAAACATACGCCGCCAGCAGGTGAACCTTGTCGTTGCCTTGCAGTTGTTCCTGAGCAGGCATCTGGCCCTGACGGCCGTAACGGATGGTCTGCTGCAGTTGCGCGAAGCTCGAACCGTAGATGAACGCGGCCGGGTGGGTCAGGTTCGGGGCGCCCATTGCCGGGGTGCCTTTGCCTTCCGGACCGTGGCACGCCACGCAGTTGGCAGCGAACAGTTTCTGGCCGTTGGCCGGATCTGCCTTGGTGCCTTCCGGCAGCTTGCGGCCATCGAGGTTGGTCAGCACGAATGCCGCCACGTCGGCCACGCCTTGTTCACCGATCACTTCCGCCCAGGCCGGCATCACCGCGTGACGACCGCCCATGATGGTGGTCTTGATGGTTTCCGGCTCGCCGCCCCAGCGCCAGTCGGCGTCGGTCAGGTTAGGGAAACCATAAGCACCCTTGGCGTCGGAACCGTGGCAGACCGAGCAGTTGGAGGCGAACAGACGCCCACCCATCTTCAGGGCTTGCGGATCCTTCGCGACTTCCTCGATCGGCATGGCGGCGAACTTGGCGAAGATCGGACCGAACCTGGCGTCCGAGCGAGCCATTTCCTTTTCCCACTCGTGAACGCCGGTCCAGCCGGTCTGGCCGTTGGCGAACGGGGTCTGCTTTTCGTTATCGAGGTAGTTGTAGCCCGGCAGCAGACCTTTCCAGCTGCCCAGGCCCGGGTACAGCACCAGATAACCCAGGGCGAACACGATGGTGCCCACGAACAGCATGAACCACCATTTCGGCAGCGGGTTGTCGTACTCCTCGATCCCGTCGAAGGAGTGGCCCACCGTCTCGTCGGTCTGCTCGGTGCGCTGGCCCTTGCGGGTCGACAGCAACAGCCAGGTCAGGGAAAAGATCGTACCGAGACTGAGGACTGTGACGTACAGACTCCAGAATGTAGTCATTCTTTGTTACTCCTAGAAGCTTGCTCGACGTGCTTGATGGCTTCGGGATCATCCGCGAAGGGCAGCAAGGTCGCGTCTTCAAACTCCGACTTGCGCTTGGGGCTGAACACCCACAACGCCAGGCCGATGAAGGCAACCATCACGACAACGGTGCCCAGGCCTCGAATCATCCCGATATCCATTAAGAATCACCGTTTGCTTTTGATGATGGTGCCCAGGCCTTGCAGATAGGCCACCAGCGCGTCCATTTCGGTTTTACCCTTCACAGCGTCTTTTGCACCGGCAATGTCTTCGTCGGTGTAAGGGACGCCGAGCGTGCGCAACACTTCCATTTTCTTGGCCGTGTCTTTGCCGTCGAGCTTGTTTTCCACGAGGAACGGGTAAGCCGGCATTTTCGACTCAGGCACGACGTTGCGCGGGTTGTACAAGTGCGCACGTTGCCAGTCATCGGAGTAACGACCGCCGACACGGGCCAGGTCCGGACCGGTACGCTTGGAACCCCACAGGAACGGGTGGTCCCAGACGCTTTCACCGGCGACCGAGTAGTGGCCGTAGCGTTCGGTTTCGGCACGGAACGGACGGATCATCTGCGAGTGGCAGCCGACACAGCCGTTGGCGATGTAAACGTCGCGGCCTTCCAGTTCAAGGGCGGTGCGCGGCTTCATGCCTTCGACCGGCTTGTTGGTGACGTCCTGGAAAAACAGCGGAACGATTTGGGTCAGGCCACCGACGCTGACGGCGATGACCATGAAGAAGGCCAGCAGGCCAATATTCTTCTCGACAGCTTCATGCTTCATCAGTGAGCTCCAACTACGGCGATCTTGGCGGCGGCTTCAGCTTCAGCCGGGTCCGAGGCGCGAACGGTGCGCCACACGTTGTAGGCCATCAGGAACATGCCGCTGGCGAAGAACGCACCGCCCAGGGCACGAACGATGTAGCCAGGGTGGCTGGCCTGCAGCGCTTCGACGAACGAGTAGGTGAGGGTGCCGTCGTCGTTGATTGCACGCCACATCAGGCCTTGAGTGATGCCGTTGACCCACATCGAAGCGATGTACAGAACCGTACCGATGGTCGCGAGCCAGAAGTGCGCGTTGATCAGACCGACGCTGTGCATCTGCGCACGGCCGAACAGTTTCGGGATCATGTGGTAGATCGCGCCGATCGAGATCATCGCTACCCAGCCCAGAGCGCCGGCGTGTACGTGGCCGATGGTCCAGTCGGTGTAGTGCGAGAGCGAGTTGACGGTCTTGATCGCCATCATCGGACCTTCGAAGGTCGACATGCCGTAGAACGCCAGCGATACCACGAGGAAGCGCAGGATCGGGTCGGTGCGCAGCTTATGCCAGGCGCCCGACAGGGTCATCATGCCGTTGATCATGCCGCCCCAGCTTGGTGCCAGCAGAATGATCGACATCGCCATGCCCAGCGATTGCGCCCAGTCCGGCAGAGCGGTGTAGTGCAGGTGGTGCGGGCCGGCCCAGATGTACAGGGTGATCAGTGCCCAGAAGTGCACGATCGACAGGCGATAGGAGTAGATCGGACGTTCGGCCTGTTTCGGCACGAAGTAGTACATCATCCCCAGGAAGCCGGTGGTCAGGAAGAAACCCACGGCGTTGTGGCCGTACCACCACTGGATCATCGCGTCGGTCGCACCGGCGTAGGCCGAGTAGGACTTGAAGAAGCTGACCGGCAGCGAGGCGTGGTTGACGATGTGCAGCATCGCGGTCACGACGATGAAGGCGCCGTAGAACCAGTTACCGACATAGATGTGTTTGGTCTTGCGCTTGGTGATGGTGCCGAAGAACACCAGACCGTAGGTGACCCAGACAATGGCCAGCAAAATGGCGAGGGGCCATTCCAGTTCCGCGTATTCCTTGGTGGTGGTGTAACCCAGCGGCAAGGTAATGATCGCGCCGACGATGACCGCTTGCCATCCCCAGAAGGTGAAGGCCGCGAGGCTGTCGGAAATCAGTCGCGTCTGGCAGGTTCGCTGCACGACATAGTAGGAAGTGGCAAACAGTGCACAACCACCGAAGGCGAAAATCACCAGGTTTGTGTGCAACGGGCGCAGGCGTCCAAAGCTCGTCCACGGCAGACCGAAGTTCAACTCCGGCCAGACCAGTTGCGAGGCAATGAAGACACCGAGCCCCATGCCAAGGATCCCCCAGACCACCGTCATGATGGCGAACTGGCGGACTACCTTATAGTTATAAGCAGTCGGACTGATTGCTGTGCTCATTCTAAGGTTCCACGGTTTGGGTGTTTTATTAGGATTAAAATCGGCCGCAAGTATGTAGAAAGCAGGGGGTCAATGCAACGCGCCATGACCTGGGTCAATGCTTTCCAACGCTGATTCTGCGGCCTTTCCATGCGCCGCGTAAGGACAAAATTGCCCTCGGGCAAAATGTCGCAGCGGACGAAAAAAGCGAGGGGTTCCAGTCGGATGTAACGGGGTGTGTTCGAACGCTCGGTTCGGGTGACGGACGGTAATCGGCACGACAGCCGGTATCTACCGGCCTTTGCGGCCATGTCAGTCAGCCGATTCGTTCAACGCCTCGCTCGGGGTCGACCTGGAACCGGCACGGGCCAGTCCGCATCGAGCAAGCGTAGACCCGAATCCGGGGAACCGAAAGGAGAGGGGAAGAAGGGGTGCGACAATGCGTCGCAAAGAGGCTGGAAACTGCCGCACTGGAAACGTGCGGCAGTGTTGTACTCAATGATTAATGTTTGTTGTCTTCAGTAATCAGTTTTTCTGTATCCAATCCATGGCTAAGGCTGTACACATAAGCGGCCAGCAATTGCACTTTATCGTTGCCCAGCAGCTCGTTCTGAGCCGGCATGTGACCCTGACGACCATGGCGAATGGTCTGCTCAAGCTGGGTCAGGCTGGTGCCATAGATAAATCCGGCCGGGTGCGTCAGATTCGGCGCACCCATGGCTTCAGTGCCCTGGCCGGTTGCCCCATGACAGGCTACGCACATGGTGCTGAACGTCTGCTGTCCGGCTTGCAGGTCGGCCTTGTTGTCCGCCGGCAGTGGCAGCCCGGCCAGTTCGTGACGCACGTAGGCGGCGACGTTTTTCACGCCCGCCTCACCCAGCGACTCGCCCCAGGCCGGCATCGCCGCGATCCGGCCACCCATGATGGTGGTCTTGATCGTCTCGGCACTGCCGCCCCAACGCCAGTCCTTGTCGGCGAGGTTAGGGAAACCGAACGCGCCCTTGGCATCCGAGCCGTGGCACACCGAGCAGTTGGAGGCGAACAGACGGCCGCCCATTTTCAGCGCCTGCGGATCCTTCGCCACTTCTTCCACCGGCATGGCGGCGAATTTGGCGAAGATCGGCCCGAACTTGGCGTCAGCCTTGCTCATTTCCTTTTCCCACTCGTGGACGCCAGTCCAGCCGTCCTCGTAGCCGGGCAGGATGCCTTTCCAGTTGCCCAGGCCCGGATAAAGGATCAGATAGCCCACGGAAAACACCAGCGTGCCGGCGAACAGCATGAACCACCACTGTGGCAGCGGGTTGTCGTACTCCTCGATGCCGTCGAAGCTGTGGCCCATGGTCTGGTCGACGCTGCCCTTGGTCTCGCCCCGACGGGTGCCGACCAGCAGCCAGGTCAGGCCGATCAGGCTGCCGATGGTCAGTACGCAGATCCACGTACTCCAGAAGGTGGTCATGGCCGGGTACTCCTTGTTTCAGATGCTTGGGTTGGGTCGGGTTGCGGCTCGTCGGCAAACGGCAACAGGCGCGCTTCGGCGAATTCCGGCGTGCGCTTGCGGTTGAACACCCACAGGGTCAGGCCGACAAAGGCCACGAACACCACGACCGTGCCGAGGCCGCGAATCAGCCCCGCGCTCATTTCTAAGGCCATCTCGATCACCTCTTGCTCTTGATTGCAGTGCCGAGCACTTGCAGGTAGGAGACGAGGGCGTCCATTTCGGTCTTGCCCTTGAGGCTGGCCACCGCGCCGCTGATGTCGTCGTCGGTGTACGGCACGCCGAGGGTGCGCATGACTTTGAGCTTGGTTTCGGTGTGGCTGCTGTCGACCGGTTGTGTGACCAGCCATGGGTAGGCCGGCATTTTTGATTCCGGTACAACGTTGCGCGGGTTGTACAAGTGCGCGCGGTGCCAGTCATCCGAGTAACGCGAACCGACCCGGGCCAGATCCGGACCGGTACGTTTCGAGCCCCACAGGAACGGGTGATCCCACACGCTTTCGCCAGCCACCGAGTAGTGCCCGTAGCGTTCGGTCTCGGCGCGGAACGGCCGGATCATCTGCGAATGGCAGCCGACGCAGCCTTCGCGGATGTAGATGTCGCGGCCTTCCAGTTGCAGCGCGGTGTAGGGCTTCATGCCTTCCACCGGTTTGTTGGTCACGTCCTGGAAGAACAGCGGGACGATCTGGGTCAGGCCGCCGATGCTCACGGCGAACACCATCAGCAGCATCAGCAGGCCGACGTTCTTTTCAATCGTTTCGTGTTTCATGGCGGACTCCTCAGGCCATCTGCGCGGCAGCAACGACGTCAGCAGGCTGCGAGGCCCGCACGGTGCGCCAGGTGTTGTAAGCCATCAGGAACATGCCGCTGAGGAAGATCGCCCCGCCAATCAGCCGCACGACGAAGCCAGGGTGGCTGGCCACCAGGGTTTCGACGAAGGAGTAGGTCAGCGTGCCGTCCTCGTTCACCGCACGCCACATCAGGCCCTGGGCGATGCCGTTGACCCACATCGAAGCGATGTACAAAACGGTGCCGATGGTTGCGAGCCAGAAGTGCGCGTTGATCAGGCCGATGCTGTGCATCTGCTCTTTGCCGAAGACTTTCGGGATCATGTGGTACAGCGCGCCGATGGAAATCATCGCTACCCAGCCGAGCGCGCCGGCGTGTACGTGGCCAATGGTCCAGTCGGTGTAGTGGGAGAGGGCGTTCACTGTCTTGATCGCCATCATCGGACCTTCGAAGGTCGACATGCCGTAGAACGCCAGCGACACCACCAGGAAGCGCAGGATCGGGTCGCTGCGCAACTTATGCCAGGCGCCCGAGAGGGTCATCATGCCGTTGATCATGCCGCCCCAGCTCGGTGCCAGCAGTACCAGCGACATCACCATGCCCAGCGACTGCGCCCAGTCCGGCAGCGCGGTGTAGTGCAAGTGGTGCGGACCGGCCCAGATGTACAGGGTGATCAGCGCCCAGAAGTGCACGATCGACAGGCGATACGAATACACCGGGCGTTCGGCCTGTTTCGGCACGAAGTAGTACATCATCCCGAGGAAACCGGCGGTGAGGAAAAAGCCTACGGCGTTGTGGCCGTACCACCATTGCACCATCGCGTCGGTCGCACCGGCGTACACCGAGTAGGACTTGGTGAAGCTCACCGGCAGCTCAAGGTTGTTGACGATGTGCAGGATCGCCACGGTGATAATGAATGCGCCGAAGAACCAGTTGCCCACATAAATGTGCTTTGTCTTGCGCTGCATGATCGTGCCGAAGAACACGATGGCGTAGGCGACCCAGACGATGGTGATCAGGATGTCGATCGGCCATTCCAGCTCGGCGTACTCCTTGGAACTGGTGTAACCCAGTGGCAGGCTGATGGCCGCCAGCAGAATCACAAGCTGCCAGCCCCAGAAGCAGAAGGCGGCGATTTTCGGCGCAAACAGTTGGGTCTGGCAGGTGCGCTGCACCGAGTAGAACGAACTGGCGAACAAGGCACAGCCGCCGAACGCGAAGATCACCGCGTTGGTGTGCAACGGGCGCAGGCGTCCGAAGCTGGTCCACGGCAGGTTGAAGTTGAGTTCGGGCCAGACCAATTGAGCCGCGAGAAAAACCCCGAGCCCCATGCCGACGATGCCCCACACCACCGTCATAATGGCGAATTGGCGGACCACCTTGTAGTTGTAGGCGGTACTGATAGAAGTGTTCATGGTTCCCCATCCACGGTTCAGCCGAAGTGAGCGCGCGCAGAAAACGCCGCGAATCCTTCGCCTGGAGTTATAGGCAGACTAAAAGCGAGGCAAGCATGGACAAACAGCACAAGGCCAGTATTGACGGGGATCAATGGGCGCAGTGCCTGCGGGATCACGGGTGGCTTTGGGATGCGGCTGTTGGGGAGGCTTCGGCGACGCTCATTCTTGCCCATGGTGCCGGGGCGCCGATGGACAGTGAGTGGATGACGGATGTGGCTGGGCGCCTTGCCGGGCTTGGTATCAACGTGTTGCGGTTTGAGTTTCCTTATATGGCGCAGCGGCGGGTTGATGGGGTCAAGCGACCGCCCAATCCTGCGGGGAAATTGCAGGAGTGCTGGCGCGAGGTTTTTGGTGAAGTGCGACGTCATGTCGCTGGGGTTTTGGCGGTTGGCGGGAAGTCGATGGGGGGGCGGATGGCCAGTCTTCTTGCCGATGAGCTTGGCACTGATGCGTTGGTTTGTCTGGGGTATCCGTTTTATGCGGTTGGGAAACCTGAGAAACCGCGGGTTGAGCATTTGGCTGGGTTGAAGACTCGGACGCTGATTGTGCAAGGCGAGCGGGATGCTCTCGGCAATCGGGACGCTGTCGAGGGGTATTCCTTATCGCCGAGTATTGAAGTGTTTTGGCTGGCGGCGGGGGATCATGATTTGAAGCCGCTCAAGGTTTCCGGGTTTACGCATGAGCAGCATTTGGCTGCAGCCGCACAGAAGGTGGTCGCGTTTCTCAAGCACTGATCGAGATTTTGAACTGCGTGAAGATCGGCTCCCTTTCCCCCTCGCCCCCCTGGGGGAGAGGGCTGGGGTGGGTAAAGACCGGGTACATCCTTTACGTTTGAGACCGGGGACATGGTTTACAGGTATCAATCATGGTCAGGAGGTACTGACCATGCCCTGGAATCAAGAGTCCCCGATGGATCAGCGAGTGAA
>NZ_QWFC01000008.1:0-54245 GCF_003576265.1 Pseudomonas sp. 91RF | reverse complement strand
TGAGGATCGCTTGCGCCGCGACCCGGTTGCTCAGGTTGGGGTTGCCGACGATGATCCCGCCCAGTTGCGTCTGCCCGGTCTGCGCCGCCACGTTGTTGAGGATGACGCCCTGCGTTCCGACGTTGTACTCATGAAACTGGTTGTGCGACAGGCCGCTGCCGTTGGGCGTGGCGATGTTGATGATCTGTACGCCGTTGCCGGCGCGGTCGAGGGTGGTGCCGGGGTTGGCCACCACAATCCCGTCTGCCTGCGCCCACATCGGCTGCCAGAACATGACGTTGGCCAGCAGAAACGCCAGACCGCGTTTGGGCATGCCCAAAAAGGTTTCGCGATTTTTTACGGCCGCAGAAGGCTGGCCAGCCATGAAGGTCAGGAGGCGAATATCCATTTCAGAATCTCGGGAGCAGGCATGAACCGGAAGTACATTCCGGGCGTCAACAGGACCAGGTATTGCACCGGGTAAACACACCCGATCACTCGACCAGAAAAGTGACATCAAAATAGTGGCGCGATATTAGATAGCCATCATTTTGGCGTCAATTAATGGTTTCACCGAAACAGTGTTATCGATCAACGGCATCCGGAAAATCGTCCGACTCCGGCAGACGCGCAGGATATTTCGCAGATCAAGTAGCGAAATCCGACAAACACGCCGTCGACGCTTCCGAAAGAGAAATGACTGACAGCTAATTGCGCAGGAATTTTCAGCCAGCAGGATCCACGCCCATTCGCACAATCCCGCCTGTCCCAATAATCTGTAAACTCCCCCTCTTTCGCCGCCCTCTCCTTCCACGCGGCCATCACCTCTTTATATTGCGGAGTCAGCCTTGCGTCTGTTTCACACCTCCGACTGGCACCTTGGGCAGAACCTGCACGGCCAGGAGCGCGATTTCGAGCACGCCTGTTTTCTCGAGTGGCTGCTGCGCCAACTGAAGCTGGCGCAGCCGGACGTGCTGCTGATCGCCGGCGACATCTTCGACACGGTGAATCCGCCGGTCAAAGCCCAGGAACGCCTCTACGATTTCATCGTCAGTGCCCACGAGCAGCAGCCGTTGCTGACCATCGTGATGATTGCCGGCAACCACGATTCCGGCTCGCGGATCGAATTGCCCGCACCGTTGATGCGGCGTTTGCGTACCCATGCGTTGGGCCGGGTGTTGTGGCTGGACGACGGCCAGCTCGATTCGGAACGCCTGTTGTTGCCGCTGCCGAATGTGTCCGGCGAGATCGCCGCGTGGTGCCTCGCGCTGCCGTTCCTGCGACCTGCCGAAGTGACCGGCGCGCATCTGGGCGACAACTATTTGCGCGGCGTTGGTCAGGTGCATGAATGGCTGATCGAAGCAGCCAACGCCAGGCGCCAGCCGGGCCAGGCCCTGATCGCCATCAGCCACGCGCACATGGCTGGCGGGTCGGTCTCGGAAGACTCCGAACGCAGCCTGATCATCGGCAACGCCGAAGCCCTGCCGGCCAGTCTGTTCGGGCCGAGCATCAGCTATGTCGCCCTCGGCCATTTGCACAAGCCGCAGAAGGTCAATGGCGAAGAGCGGATTCGCTACAGCGGTTCGCCGATTCCATTGTCGTTCTCGGAGATCAGTTATCAGCACCAGATTCTCGACGTCGTGCTCGACGGCGAAACCCTGGTCAGCGTCGAGCCGATACTGATCCCCCGTTCCGTCAACCTGCAACGCCTCGGCCCAGCGCCGCTGGCGGAAATCCTGTTGCAACTGGCCGACCTGCCGAACATTGATCTGCTGGCCGAAACCCAGCGCCAGCCGTGGCTGGAAGTGCGCGTGACCCTCGACGAGCCGCAACCGGATCTGCGCCATCAGGTCGAAAGTGCCCTGCAAGGCAAGGCTGTGCGACTGGTGCGAATCGCCGCCGAATACGCCGGCAACCGTGGTGCTGACGGCGCTGAAGACAGCAGCGCGCTGATCGAACTGGACCAGCTCACACCACAGGAATTGTTCAGCCGCGCCTGGCTCGACAATTACGGCAACGAGGTCGATGAACAAACCCTCAAGGACTTCGCCACGCTGCTGCAGGACGTACAAATGGAGGGCGAGCAGCCATGAAGATTCTCGCCATTCGTTTGAAGAACCTTGCTTCGCTGGCGGGCCCGTTCGAGATCGACTTCACCGCTGAACCGCTGGCCAGCGCCGGTCTGTTCGCAATCACCGGGCCGACTGGTGCCGGTAAAAGTACCTTGCTCGATGCTTTGTGCCTGGCGCTGTTCGGTGCCGTGCCGCGTCTGAACAACACCGGGCGTGACGCCAAGGTGCCGGACGCCGACGGCGAAATCGCCACCGGCGACCCGCGTACCCTGCTGCGACGCGGCACGGGCGAGGGGTTTGCCGAAGTGGACTTTGTCGGCGTCGATGGCCGCCGCTATCGCGCGCGCTGGGAAGCCAACCGCGCCCGGGAAAAGGCCGGCGGCAAGTTGCAGGCCAGCCGTCAGAGCCTGCGCGACATCGATCAGGATCAACTGCTCGCCAGCCAGAAAGGTGAGTACAAGGTTCAACTCGAAGCCGCGCTGGGCCTGAATTTCGAACAATTCACCCGCGCCGTGTTGCTGGCCCAGAGCGAATTCAGTGCGTTCCTCAAGGCCGACGACAACGATCGCAGCGAGCTGCTGGAAAAACTCACCGACACGGCGCTCTACACCCGCCTTGGCCGACGCGCGTTCGACAAGACCAAAGAAGCCCGCGAAGCCCACAAGCAGTTGCAGGATCAGGCCACCGGCGTGACCCCGCTGCCGCCCGAGGCCCGCGCCGAACTCGACGAACGCTTCAACGCTGCCCAGCAGCAATTGAAGTTGCAACAGGCGCAGCTCAAACAGCTTGAGCAGCAGCACACCTGGCTCAAGGATCTGCACCTGTTGCAGGACGCGCAGCAGGCAGCCGCCGAGCAACTGCAGAACGCCGAACAGGAGCGCGAAACGCTGGCCGGCGAACGCTTGCGCCTGACACGCCTGGAACAACTCGCCCCGCAACGGCACCAGTTCGCCCGCAAGGCTGAAATCGATGCACAGCTGACACCGCTGGCGGCGCAAATCAGCGCGTACACTCAGCAACAAGCCGAGCTGACTGAACGCCAGGCTCAACTTGAACAAGCGCTGAGTGCTGCACAAATCGCGCTGACCGAAGCGCAGAAGCAACAGAGCGACAGTGCTCCGCTGCTGCGTCAGGCCTTCGATGAGCAAAGCACCCTCGCCCGTCTGGCCAAGGATATTGCTTCCGGCACCGAGGCAAAGCAGGCCGCCGAACAGGCCAGCACTGAGGGCCAAAGCACGATCCAGACCCTGCTCGACCAGCAAAAGCAGATCGCGGAACGCCTGCAACGCATCGCCACCGATCTGGAGCAAAGCGCTCATCTGGCACCGTTGAGTGAAGCCTGGAATGCCTACCGTGACCGCTTGCAGCAACTGATGCTGATCGGCAACCGGTTGAACAAGGGCGAAAGCGAACTGGCGAGTCTCGAACAGAACGCCACGCGCGCCACCGAAGAACTGGCCACGCAAAAACAGCAGCTTGAAGTGCTGTTCAAGGAGGCCGGCGCCGAACCGGATGCCGTCGCCGAACAGATCGGCATTCTCGGCACCCTGTTGCAGGACAACCGCAAACAACTGCGCGCGGTCGAAGACCTGACGCGCCTGTGGGCCAGTCAGCAGGAACTGGAAAAACGCAGTGCCGAGCTGCAACAGCGTCAGCTCGATGCACAACAGGAGCGCGAGCGCCTGACCCAGGACGGGGTGAAAACCAAGTCCGAACTGACTGTCGCCGAACAGACCCTCAACGTCACCCGCGAACTGCTCGAACGCCAGCGTCTGGCTCGCAGCGCCAGTGTCGAAGAACTGCGTGCGCAATTGCAGGATGACCAGCCGTGTCCGGTCTGCGGCAGCAACGAACACCCGTATCACCAGCCGGAAGCCCTGCTGCAAAGCCTCGGCCGTCACGATGAAAGCGAGCAGGCCAGCGCGCAGCAAGCGGTCGATCAACTGAAGGAAAAACTCACCGAGCTGCGTACCAGCGTCGGGGGCGTGATTGCTCAACAGAAAGAGTTGCTGCAACAGCAGGAACAACTGGCGGCACAACAGCAAACGCTGACGCCGAGCATCGAATCTCATCCACTGGCCGCGCAATTATTGAATCAGGACAGCGACAAGCGCGCTGCGTGGCTGACACGCCAGAACGATCAACTGAACCAGAGCATCGCCCAGGACGAACAACGCCAGACCGCCCTGCTCACTTTGCAACAGGATGCGGCGCGCCTGACCCAGCAATTGCGTCACGCCGAAACCGCACACCAGCACGCGGCGCAGCACCTGAGCAATCAGCAGCGCGAGTTGAGCGCTGACCGCCAGCGTCTGGACGAAGAACTCGCAGCCTTCGCCACACTGCTGCCCTCCGAAACTCACGAAGCCCTGCGCGCCGAACCGGCCGCGACCTTCATGCAGCTCGACCGGCAGATCGCCGAGCGTCTGGCGCAAGTCGATCAGCAAAAAGAAGAACTGGCCGAACAGCAACAACGCCAGCAGACGCTTGAGAAAGAACAGGATCGTCAGCAGAGCCGTGTCCAGCAGCTGCAAACCGCTGAGCAACAGCTCAGCGCGCTGGCCGCTCAACAGCAGGCCAGCCAGGAGAAACTCGCGCAATTGCTGGGCAATCACAACTGCGCAGAACACTGGCAGCAGCAGCTTGAACTCGCGGTGGAACAGGCGCGCAACGCCGAATCCACCACTACTCAGGCCCTGCAAGGCGTGCGCACGCAACTCGTGCAAATCGCCGCCGAACTCAAAGCGCAGCAAGAGCGTTTGCAGGCGCTGGAAACCGAAGACCGAGATCTGGCGGGCAAGATTGCCGACTGGCGCGCCCGCCATCCGGAACTGGATGACGGCGGTCTCGAAGATCTGTTGCGGGTTGATGACACGCAGGTCGGCGAGCTGCGCGAGCGTTTGCAGCGCAACGAAAAGGCCCTGGAACACGCCAAAGTGCTGTTGCAGGAGCGTGATCGCCAATTGCTCGAACATCGGGCGCAACACAACGGCAACCTTGAAGCCGAACAACTCGCCGCCGCCCTCGCCGACTTGCAGAATCAGTGCGGCGTCAGCGAACAGCTCTGCGCCGAACTGCGCGCCGAGCAAGTCGAAGATCAGCGCCGGCAGAACGCCAACTCCGCGCTGGCGCAGCAGATCGCCGACGCCTATGCCGAGTATCAGCGCTGGGCACGACTCAATGCCTTGATCGGTTCGGCCACCGGCGACACCTTCCGCAAGATCGCCCAGGCCTACAACCTCGACTTGCTGGTGCATCACGCCAACGCGCAACTGCGGCAACTGGTCAAACGCTATCGCCTCAAACGCGGCGGCAGCATGCTCGGCCTGCTGGTGATGGACACCGAAATGGGCGACGAACTGCGCTCGGTGCATTCGCTGTCCGGCGGCGAAACCTTCCTGGTGTCGCTGGCTCTTGCATTGGGCCTGGCTTCGATGGCGTCGAGCACGTTGAAGATCGAATCGC
Organism: Pseudomonas sp. 91RF; assembly: GCF_003576265.1. Lineage (NCBI taxonomy): Bacteria > Pseudomonadati > Pseudomonadota > Gammaproteobacteria > Pseudomonadales > Pseudomonadaceae > Pseudomonas > Pseudomonas sp. 91RF. The sequence goes on along the minus strand of NZ_QWFC01000008.1, from coordinate 48,729 downwards.
TGTTCATCGACGAAGGTTTCGGCAGCCTCGATCCGGAATCCCTGCAACTGGCCATGGACGCCCTCGACGGCTTGCAGGCTCAGGGCCGCAAGGTCGCGGTGATTTCCCACGTGCAGGAAATGCACGAGCGGATTCCGGTGCAGATTCAGGTGCAGCGCCAGGGCAATGGTTTGAGCACACTGGAGGTGAAATGAACACGCTGTATTCGTTCCGCCGCTGCCCGTACGCGATGCGGGCGCGGATGGCCCTGCGTTATTCGGGCGTGCCGGTGGACATCATCGAAGTCAGTCTCAAGGCCAAACCGGCGGAGATGCTGGCGATCTCGCCCAAAGGCACCGTACCGGTGCTGGATGCCGGTGGTCAGGTGATCGATGAGAGCCTGGAAATCATGCGCTGGGCCTTGGCGCAGAATGATCCGGATAACTGGTTGCTGGGTGGCGATTCAAGGATTGCCGAGTTGATCGAAGCCAACGATCAGGTGTTCAAGGTGCACCTGAATCGCTACAAGTACGCCGAGCGTTATCCGGAGAAGCCGATGGAGGTTTATCGCGCGGAAGGTGCGCTGTTCCTCCAGAAGCTGGATGAGTTGCTCGAAGGTCGCGATTACTTGTTGACCGATCATCCCTGCCTGGCCGATATCGCGTTGCTGCCCTTCGTCCGCCAGTTCGCCCATGTGGATCGTGACTGGTTTGCGACGACGCCCTATCAGCGATTGCAGGCGTGGTTACAACGTTTTCTTGAGTCGGACCTGTTTACCGCCATCATGAAAAAGTAAGCGCCTTACGCCAGTACCTGGCACATGCCGATGGCCGAGCAATCCACTTGGAACGGTCCCAGAAAACTGACTTCGGTTTTCACCGGTGGATTGCCGGCCAGCAGCCCCAGCGCATTGGCCCGTTCGATGTTGTGGGCGATGGTGTGGTTGGCCTCTATGGCGCGGGCGAGCCCGCCGACCGAGCCCTGACCGAATCCCAACAGGGACGCGCCATTGGTCATGATCGCCAGACCGGCGATGACCCAGAATCTGTAGCCTTTCATGCTCCGACGGCTCCCGCGAGTTCAGTTGAATCTACCGCTGCGTTTTGCGAGCGAAGTTCGAACTGGACGCCGGGATGCGCGACCTGGATCGGCGCATCGAAGCTGTGTTGCGACTGGGACGCGAGGCTGACGAACAGCACCATGACCAGGTACAGACCGATGGCCAGGTAGGCGCCGCGTTTGGCGGAAGTGATGATTGAACTGGCCATGACGTGTGCTCCGTGGACAATGTTTCGACGCCCACAGAATCAATCAAAAAAGCCGGGGTAACCACTCAGCGTTTGCCATAGTGACCATCAGCTTCGTTGATTATTTAGCCGGTCTATCTCGCCGTTCGAAAAAGTCTATCGCCTGACAATACACACGCAAAAAACTGCCCAAGGCTGCGATCTTTTGATTTTGCTTTTGATAAACAAGATCAAAGGATCGCAGCCTTGGGCAGTTCCAGGGCGTGACGGAAATTTCAGTGTTGGGCTTTGTGATCCAGCGCGGCGTAGAAGTTGGCGCTCTGTTGCAGGTATTTCTGGGTGTAGCTCTGGGTGTGGGATTTTTTGTCGCTGATTTCAACGTTGGCGCTGGCTGGCAGAGCAACGGTGGCGGAGATGGCAGAAGCGGCGATAACGGAGAAGAGATTGAAGTTCATGGCGGTAACCCTCGTGTTCGGTTGGCTTGCTTGCCCGGTTGGGCCGTGAAGCAAACTTAACGCTCGAGGGTTGCTCGCTTGAAATGCTTTGCACCATTACCTGTTATCAGCAGGATTAATACAAAGCGTCAGGCCCCGTAGACCGGGGCCTGCGGCTTATTGACGCACGAGAAACTTGAGGTCGCTCGGGGCGTCCATCGGCAGTTTTTGCACGGTTTTGCCGAGCAGACCGGTCTTGCCGTCGCGTTCGACCACGACAATCTGGTTGCTCTTCTGGTTGGCGATCAGCAGGAATTTGCCGCTCGGATCGAGGCTGAACTCGCGCGGGTGATCGCCTTCCACCGAACGTCGCTGCAGTTCCTTGAGCTGGCCGTTGGCCGGGTCGATGGCGAACACCAGCAGCTGATTGGCGGTGCCACGGTTACTGACGTAGAGGAATTTTCCATCGGCGGACGCATGCAGCGCCGCAGCGGCTTTGTCCGACGTCGGCTGGCCGGCCGCCAGATCAACCATTTGCGTCTGGGTCAGCACGCCGTCCTTGTAGTCGAACACGGCAACCTGGGCGCTCATTTCCATGGTCAGCCAGGCATGTTTGCCGTCAGCGCTGAACAGCAGATGACGCGGGCCGCTGCCCGGTGGCAGTTGCACCGAAGCGGTTTTCGCCGGAGTCAGCGGCAGGTCCGGGTTGGCTTTCGGGTCGAACTGGTAGATGAAGACTTTGTCCGCGCCGAGATCATTGGAGAACACATAACGGCCATCCGGCGAGGAAATTGTCGAGTGCACGTGGTTCGAGGCCTGACGCTCGGGATTGACCCGGCTCGCCGGGTGCGCGCTCATCTGCACCACCGGTTTGAGCTTGCCGTCGCTGCCCACCGGCAACACCGCGAGGGTGCCGCCCGGATCTTCGACCACGGAATAGTTGCTGACGAACAGATGACTGGCATCGCCGCTGAGGCTCGAATGGGTCGGCTCGTTGCCCAGGCTCTGGACCTGATTGATCAGGGTCAGGGCGTGAGTCTTGGGGTCGATCGAATAACTGCTGACGCGACCGACCGGGTCTTTCTGGCCCGGGCCGTTTTCGTTGACCACGAACACCCGGTGCAGATCCCTGGAGAGGGTCAGCCACGACGGGTTTTCGCTCTTGATCACCTGCAACGGTTTGGCGTCGATCTGGCCGGTGGCGCTGTCGAAGTTCATCCGGTAGATGCCCTGGCTGGTGCCGGCGGTGTAGGAGCCGACCAGCAACTGGTAGCTTTCGGCCGAGGCACTGGACAGGCCCATCGCACCGACGCTGCCGGCCATCAGCAACGGCCAGAATTTACGCATGTTCATTCGGTTTCATCCTCGTCGTCGGCGCTGCTGAGCACATCACCGAGGCAGACCAGACGGTGTTCGCCGACGGTTTTGGTGTCGCTGGCAAAACCGATGATCAACCAGCTCTGCAGGTCCTGGTCGAACGTCGCCGCTTCAACCTGGGCCGGTGTGAACTCCCAATGCCTGGCCGTTCGGCCATCGATGCACTCGATATGCAGGTTGTCGTCTTCATCGAGGGCGAATTCGAAGGCGTGCAGGCCGTCGATTTCGACCATACCGCAGTGTTCGAGGGCGTTGAGAAGGGTGTCTGGTACGGCAGTCATGTCGATCATGTCTTTCAGGGGGAAAGTGGCAATGATAGCTCAATGTGGCCGCCGGGCCTCAGGGGAGCTTGCCCACACAAGGCCCGGCGATTCGGCTTAGAGCGCTTCGCGTGAAGGCTTGCCGTCAACCAGCCGCTGAATCCGCAGCGGATTGGCGTTTTTCAGCGGTTCCGGCAGCAGGCTGTCGGGGTAGTTCTGGAAGCACACCGGGCGCAGGAAGCGATCAATGGCCAGGGTGCCGACCGAGGTGCCGCGAGCATCGGACGTTGCCGGATACGGCCCGCCGTGAACCATCGAATCACACACCTCGACACCGGTCGGGTAACCGTTGAGCAGGATCCGCCCGACCTTCTGCTCCAGCAACGGCGTCAGTTCCGGGAACTGCACGAAGTCTGCCGGCTCGCCGATGATCGTCGCGGTGAGTTGCCCATGCAGACCATGCAGCGCCGCACTCAGTTGCGCCTGATCGGCCACTTCGACGACCACCGTGGTCGGGCCGAACACTTCTTCCTGAAGCACTTCGTCGCCATCGGTCAACAGGCTGGCATCAGCCCTGAACAACTGCGGCTGCGCCTGATTGCCCTGCTGCGGGTTGCCGGCCAGATGCTCGATGCCGGCATGCGCCAAGAGTTTTTCCAGACCCTTGCCGTAGCTGCCAAGGGTCCCGGCATTGAGCATGGTTTGCGCCGGTTGGTCGCCGATCAGCGCGGCAACTTGCTCAACGAACGCCGTGAATTGCGGCGAGCGAATGCCGATCACCAGGCCCGGGTTGGTACAGAACTGACCGCAGCCCTGCACCACCGACGCGGTCAGATCACGGGCGACTGTTTCCGAACGCACGGCCAGGGCCTGGGGCAGAACGATTACCGGGTTGATGCTCGACATCTCGGCGAACACCGGGATCGGCTGTGGACGCGCGGCCGCCATGTCACACAGCGCCCGTCCGCCCTTCAGCGAACCGGTGAAGCCGACAGCTTGAATCGCCGGATGCTTGACCAGCCACTCGCCGACGCCACCGCCATAAATCATGTTGAACACCCCGGCCGGCATCGCGGTTTTCTCTGCCGCCCGAATCACCGCGTCAGCCACGAGTTCGGCCGTGGCCATATGGCCGCTGTGGGCCTTGAACACCACCGGGCAACCGGCAGCCAGTGCCGACGCGGTGTCGCCGCCGGCGGTGGAAAATGCCAGCGGAAAATTGCTCGCGCCGAACACTGCTACCGGGCCGAGGCCGATGCGGTACTGGCGCAGATCGGGACGCGGCAGCGGCTGACGATCCGGCAACGGCAGGTCGATGCGCGCACCGTAGAAATCACCGCGCCGCAGGACTTTGGCGAACAACCGCATCTGGCCGCTGGTGCGGCCACGTTCACCCTGAATCCGCCCGGCAGGCAGCGCGGTTTCACGGCAGACCACCGCGACGAAGTCATCGCCCAGCGCATCCAGCTCATCGGCGATGGCATCGAGAAATTGCGCGCGTCGTTCGGCGCTCAAGCTGCGATAGGCCGGGTAGGCAGAAGCGGCGGCTTTGGCGGCGGCGTCCACTTCCTCCTGCGTCGCCTGAATGAAATCGTGAGGGAGCGCCTCGCCCGTCGTGGCGTCGATACTCTGCAGTTTGACGCTGCCCGCCGCGCTGCGACGCCCGCCGATGTAGTTGTGACCGAGAATCTGAGTCATGGGATCTCCTTAAAGGGTGCCGATGCTGTCCGGTTGGAAAACGGCTTCAACCGGGGCGATGCCGTTGACCAACGGCGCACCGAATTCGGCCTGGCTGATCTCGAACACGTCGCCGGGCTGAATGCGAACGCCGTCTGCAAATGACAGGGTCGCGGTACCGAAGAAGTGAATGTGCACGTCGCCCGGACGCAGGAACTGGCTGTACTTGAAGTGGTGATATTCGAGGTTCGCCAGGCTGTGGCACATGTTGGCCTCGCCGCTGAGGAACTCGTTCTGCCACAGCACTTCACCGTCGCGCAGGATGCGGCTGGTGCCGGCCAGATGTTGCGGCAATTCACCGACGCGCAGTTCCGGGCCGTAGCTGCAACTGCGCAGTTTGGAGTGGGCCAGGTACAGGTAATTCTTGCGCTCCATGACGTGATCGGAGAATTCGTTGCCCACCGCGAAACCGAGGCGATACGGCTTGCCGTCGTGGCCGATGACGTAGAGGCCGGCCATCTCCGGCTCTTCACCGGCGTCTTCGGCAAACGGCGGCAACGGGAACGGCTGACCGGGACGCACGACAATGCTGCCGTCACCCTTATAGAACCATTCCGGTTGCACCCCGGCCTGCCCCGCCGCCGGTTTGCCGCCCTCCACACCCCATTTGAAAATGCGCATGGTGTCGGTCATCGTCGCTTCATCGCCGGCCTGCTGGTGCATCTTGTCCCGGGCCGAGGCGCTGCCGAGATGCGTGAGGCCGGTGCCACTGACCAGCAGGTGCGCGGGATCCGGGTGATCCAGCGGTGGCAGGATGCGCAGGTCTCTGAGCAACTGCGCGTAGTCGTGGCTGATGCCCAGACCGAGGGTTTGCACTTGCTGCGCCAATGTACTGCCGGCCTCGATCGCCGTCAGTGCCAGATCACGTACGGTGCGAGCATCCTGCACTTCTCGCACCAGACCGTTCTCGACCACCCCGACACGGCGCTCGCCGTTACTCAATTCGAATTGAACCAGATGCATGTTCTTCTCCTATTGCCTCAAAAACACCGCGTTCCCCTGTGGGAGCGAGCCTGCTCGCGAAAGCGGTGTGTCAGCCACCCGCGTGTTGCATGTGATGGCCTCTTCGCGAGCAGGCTCGCTCCCACAGGGTCGGTGATAGTCATTCAGGTACGGGTGGCACCCCGTGCGCTGGCGGCGAACTGGTCAACCGGCAGCACATGCTTGCGCTCCAGCAAGCGATAAACGACGCCCGTCAGAATCAGCCCGAACACCATCACCCCGGACAGGAAGTACAGGCCCGAAGCAAGGTTGCCGGTGTACTCCTTCAACGCGCCGATCACGAACGGGCCGATGTAGCCACCGAGGTTGCCCACCGAGTTGATCAATGCGATCCCCGCCGCCGCACTGGCGCCGGCAAAGAACCGCCCCGGCAAGGTCCAGAACACCGCCGTGCAGGAAAACAGCGCGAACGCCACCAGACACAACGCCGCCAGTTGCGCCACCGGCAACGACAGCCAGGCACTGAGAAACAGGCCGAGAGCGCCCAGCACATAAAGCACCGCCAGATGCCCGTAGCGATCATTCATGCGGTCGGAACTGCGCGGCACGATCAGCAGGCCGACGATGCCGAAGATGTAAGGCACCGATGAGACGAAACCGGTCATCAGATCGCTGCCGCCGAACTGTTTGATCAGGGTCGGCAGCCACAGGCCAAGGCCATAGATGCTCAGGGTCACCGGCAGATAGAACAGCGCCAGCAGCAACACACGTTTGTCTTTCAGCGCATGCAACGGATTGCCGTGGCGGGTCTGGCCGTACTCCTGCAGATCCTTTTTCAGCTCGCCGGTCAGCCAGTCCTTCTCGACCTGGTCCATCCATTTCACTTGCTGCGGACCGTCCGGCAGCCAGCGCAATACCGGCCAGGTCAGCAGGATCGCCGGGGTGCCGATGACGATGAACAGCCACTGCCAGCCGTGCAGACCAAGGATGCCGTCCATGCCCAACAGGCCGCCGGACACGGGGCCGGTGATCATCATCGCGATGGGTTGGGACAGGATGAACAGCCCGAGGATCTTGCCGCGATGGCGTACCGGGAACCATTGGGTGATGTAGTACAGAACGCCGGGAAAGAACCCCGCCTCCGCCGCGCCGAGCAGAAAGCGCATCACGTAGAAACTGTGCGGGCCCTGAACAAAGGCCATGCCGATGGTGATCGCGCCCCAGGTGATCATGATCCGCGCGAACCAGCGCCGCGCGCCGAAGCGTTCGAGCATCAGGTTGCTGGGGATTTCCAGCAGAAAGTAGCCAATGAAAAACAGCCCGGCACCGAGGCCGTAGGCGGCATCGCCGATGCCGATGTCGGCGCCCATGTGCAGCTTGGCGAAGCCGACGGCGGAGCGATCCACATAGGCGATCAGGTACAGCAGGATCAGGAAGGGAATCAGTTTCAGCGTGATGCGCCGGACAAGCCGCAGTTCCTGGCTCATGGGATCGGTCTCCGATTGTTGTTTTTATGGAACCTGCGGGGACGCCTCTCGCGGAAAATTGCCAGGGCCATCCCTCAATCGAAAACGACTATATAGTAATACTAATTACCCAACAACACTTCCAAATCGTCGATTTTGCGCTTATGTTTAGCTGAAGCTCGCAAACAATAGTCTTACAATAAGAGAATCGATCATGTCTGATAAGCAACCCACCCTGCGCTCCGCCCAATGGTTCGGCACGGCCGACAAGAACGGCTTCATGTACCGCAGCTGGATGAAAAATCAGGGCATCGCCGACCATCAGTTCCACGGCAAACCGATCATCGGCATCTGCAACACCTGGTCGGAACTGACGCCGTGCAACGCGCATTTCCGCCAGATTGCGGAGCACGTCAAACGCGGTGTGATCGAGGCCGGCGGCTTTCCGGTGGAATTCCCGGTGTTCTCCAACGGCGAATCGAACCTGCGCCCGACCGCCATGCTCACCCGCAACCTGGCGAGCATGGATGTCGAGGAAGCGATTCGCGGCAACCCGATTGACGGCGTGGTGCTGCTGACCGGTTGCGACAAGACCACCCCGGCGCTGCTGATGGGCGCAGCCAGTTGCGACGTGCCGGCCATCGTCGTCACCGGCGGGCCGATGCTCAACGGCAAGCACAAGGGCAAGGACATCGGCTCCGGCACCGTGGTCTGGCAGCTCAGCGAACAGGTCAAGGCCGGCACCATCACGATTGACGATTTCCTCGCGGCCGAGGGCGGCATGTCCCGCTCGGCCGGCACCTGCAACACCATGGGCACCGCTTCGACCATGGCCTGCATGGCCGAAGCGCTGGGCACGTCCCTGCCGCACAACGCGGCGATTCCGGCGGTGGATGCGCGGCGTTATGTGCTGGCGCATATGTCGGGTATGCGTGCGGTTGAGATGGTTCGTGAAGATCTGAAGCTGTCGAAGATCCTCACCAAGGAGGCTTTCGAAAACGCGATCCGGGTCAACGCGGCAATTGGCGGTTCGACCAACGCGGTGATTCATTTGAAAGCCATCGCCGGACGTATCGGCGTCGAACTGGATCTGGACGACTGGACCCGCATGGGGCGCGGCATGCCGACCATTGTCGACCTGCAACCGTCCGGGCGTTTCCTGATGGAAGAGTTCTACTACGCGGGCGGCTTGCCGGCGGTGCTGCGCCGCCTCGGCGAGGCCAATCTGATTCCGAATCCGGACGCGCTGACCGTCAACGGCAAATCCATCGGCGAGAACACCAAGGACGCACCGATCTACGGCGAAGACCAGGTGATCCGAACCCTCGACAATCCGATCCGTGCTGACGGCGGGATCTGCGTGTTGCGCGGCAACCTGGCGCCTCTGGGCGCAGTGCTCAAGCCTTCTGCCGCCACGCCGGAACTGATGCAACACCGTGGCCGCGCCGTGGTGTTCGAGAACTTCGACATGTACAAGGCGCGGATCAACGACCCGGAACTGGACGTCGATGCGAACTCGATTCTGGTGATGAAAAACTGCGGGCCGAAGGGTTATCCGGGCATGGCCGAAGTCGGCAACATGGGCTTGCCGGCCAAACTGCTGGCTCAGGGCGTGACTGATATGGTGCGCATCTCCGATGCACGCATGAGCGGCACAGCGTACGGCACCGTGGTCTTGCACGTCGCCCCGGAAGCGGCAGCCGGCGGGCCTTTGGCGGCGGTAAAGGAAGGCGACTGGATCGAGCTGGACTGCGCCAGCGGGCGTCTGCACCTGGATATTCCGGACACCGAACTGGCGGCACGCATGGCGGATCTGCAACCGCCACAGCAATTGCTGGTGGGTGGATATCGTCAGTTGTATATCGACCATGTGCTGCAGGCGGATCAGGGGTGTGACTTTGATTTCCTGGTCGGCTGTCGAGGTGCTGAAGTACCCCGCCACTCGCACTGACACCGCCATCCCCTTGTGGGAGCCAGCCCGCTGGCGATGGCGATCTATCAGTTGATATACATATTGACTGACACACCGCTATCGCGAGCAGGCTCGCTCCCACATTGCTATGATGCGCGGCATCTCCATCGCTCAGGATCGTGCCGCTCCCCATGGATTACCGCAAACCTTCCGACCGCAAAAGCATGCACTCGCGCATCGTCCAGGAACTGGGCATGCAGATCGTCTCCGGCCGTTTTCTGCCTGACGACAAACTGCCCGCCGAAGCCTTGCTCTGCGAGGAGTACGCGGTCAGTCGGCCGGTGTTGCGCGAAGCCACGCGGGTGTTGGTGGCCAAGGGGCTGGTGTACTCGAAACCGAGGGTCGGCACCGTGGTCAAGCCGCGCCGTGAATGGCACATGCTCGACCCGGACGTGCTGCACTGGCTGATGCAAAGCAGCCCGCAGAATGAATTCTTCAACGTGCTGACCAGCGTGCGCAGCATCATCGAACCGGCTGCCGCGGCCCTCGCCGCCCAGCACGCCACCGATGCCGACATCGCAGCCATCGGTGAAGCCTACCAACGTATGGAAGCCGCACCGACACCGGAGGCCTTGCTGCAACCGGATCTGGACTTCCACAGCCGCATTGCCGATGCAACCCACAACGACTTGCTGGCGAACCTGTGCAACATGCTGTCGGTAGCAATTGCCGAGGCGCTGAAGCATTCGAACCAGCGGCCGAATCTGCATGAACTGGCGTTGCCTCGGCACAAGGCGATTCTCACGGCCATCGAAAACCGTGATGCATTGGGGGCTCGGCATGCGACGCTGGTGCAGCTGGATGATGCGCGCAGTGCGCTGAGTGTTGTGCTCGGCACCGAACTGTCCTGAAGACATAAAAAAGCCGCAACCCTAAGGTTGCGGCTTTTTCGTTTCAGGCTCGCCGATCAGTGAGCAAACAACGAATTCCCCTTCTGCCCCGCCAGTTTCTCAGGCTTGATCAGGAACTTGGCCAGCGCCGGCAACAGCCACAGCGCACCGAACATGTTCCACAGCAGCATGAAGGTCAGCATCAGGCCCATGTCGGCCTGGAACTTGATCGCCGAGAAGATCCAGGTGCACACGCCGATGGCCAGGCACAGACCGGTAAACAGCACCGCTTTACCGGTGGATTTCAGGGTCTGGTAATAGGCTTCCTGCAACGGCAGGCCGGCACGCAGGAAACTTTCCAGACGGCTGTAGATGTAGATGCCGTAGTCCACGCCAATTCCCACACCCAGCGCCACCACCGGCAAGGTTGCAACCTTGACGCCGATGCCCATGAACGCCATCAGCGCGTTGCCCAGCACCGAGGTCAGTACCAGCGGCAGCACGATGCACAGGGTCGCCGCCCAGGAACGGAAGGTGATCATGCACATCACCGCCACGCAGATGTACACCAGAATCAGGATGGTCAGTTCAGCCTGCTTGATGACTTCGTTGGTGGCCGCTTCGATCCCGGCGTTACCCGCCGCGAGGATGAATTCCAGACCGTCCTTGTTGTTGTCCTTGGCGAATTCCTGCACGGCTTTCACCGCACGGTCCAGGGTTTCCGCCTTGTGGTCGTTGAGGAACACCAGCACCGGCGCCAGCGAGCAACTGTTGTTGTACAGGCCGTCGGCACGGGCGATGGAGTTGTTCAGCACGTCCGGGTTGCGCGACAGGGTTTCCCATTTCAGGTTGCCCTCGTTCATGCCCTTGATCATCTGCTTGGACACGGTCACCAGCGAGATCGCCGATTGCACGCCCTCAGTGTTCTGCATCTTCCACATCAGCTCGTCGATCGGCGCCATGGCCTCGTAACGCGAGCAGCCTTCGGACTTGGTCTTGACCATCACCACCAGTACGTCGGAGCTGGTGGAATAGTTGTTGATGATGAAGTTGTTGTCCTTGTTGTAGCGCGAGTCCGGACGCAGTTCCGGCGCGCCCTGATCGAGGTCACCGATCTTCAGGTTCTGGCTGTACCAAAGCCCGCCACCGAAGGCGATCAGCGCCAGCGCGATGGACACCGGTGCGACTTTCGGGCTGGCGAAATTCGACAGCAGGCGCCAGAACGGGTGCTCGCGGTTCGCGTCCTTCTTGCTCTTGGCAATCGCACGTTTGCTGATGCCGACATAGGAAATCGCCACCGGCAGCAGGATCAGGTTAGTGAACACGATCACCGCCACGCCGATGGACGCGCCGATGGCCAGTTCACGGATCACGCCGATGTCGATGATCAGCAGCGTGATGAAGCCCACCGCGTCCGCGAGAATCGCGATCATCCCCGGCAGGAACAGTTGCCGGAACGTGCGCCGCGCGGCGGTCAGGGCGTTGTCCGCCTCGCTCGATTGCAGGGCGATACCGTTGATCTTCTGCACGCCGTGGGAAATCCCGATGGCGAAGATCAGGAACGGCACCAGCATCGAATACGGATCGAGGCCGAACCCGAAGAAATGCATCAACCCCAGTTGCCAGACCACCGCCACCAGCGTGGTGCTCAATACCGCCACCGTGCTGCGCAGGCAGTTGGTGAACCACAGCAGCAGGATCAGGGTGATGACGAACGCGATGCCGAAGAACATCACCACCATCACCAGGCCATCGATCAGGTCACCGACCTTCTTGGCGAAACCGACGATGTGGATCTTGACGTTGGGGTTCTGCGCTTCGAACTTGTTGCGGATCTTGTCTTCCAGTTCATGGGAGAACTGGCGGTAGTCCAGCGCCAGCAACTTGCCCTGGTCCTGCGGGTCCGGGTAGGACTCCAGCAGCGGGATGTCGACGATGCTCGACTTGAAGTCGTTGGCCACCAGACGCCCGACCTGACCCGACTTGAGCACGTTATTGCGCAGCATGTCGAGGCTGTCCTGAGAGCCGTCGTAGCTCTGCGGGATCACTTCACCGCCGGCGAAACCTTCCTCGGTCACTTCGGTCCAGCGCACGCTCGGGCTCCACAGCGACTTCAGGCCGGAACGGTCGACGCCGGAGATGTAGAACACCTCATCGTTAATCTGGCGCAGGGTCTCCATGTACTCCTTGGAGAAGATGTCACCGTCCTTGGCTTCCACCGAAATGCGCACGGTGTTGCCCAGGTTCGTCAGATCGTTGCGGTGCTCCATCATCTTCTCGATGAACGGATGCTTGAGCGGGATCATTTTTTCGAAGCTGGTGGACGGGCGGATCAGCGTCGCCTGCCAGAACAGGAAAATGCTGACCAGCAGGCAGATCACGATCACTGCCGGGCGGTTGTTGAAGATCAGGCGTTCGAGGAACGTCGCCTTGTCCTGATGATGAGTGCTCAAGGAAGTCATAGCCCCGCCTTCTTATTATTGATTCGGCTCATTTGCCCAGCTCGGTGCCGTTGGGTGTGGTGGTGTGGACGCCACCCTGCCCGCTCAGGATCAGGTTGCCGTTGCCGGCGGCGGTGACCGACGACAGCGAGATGCGATCCGGGCGGTTGAACACGCTGAAGGTTTCACCGTTGTCGCTGCTGCTGATCACTGTGCCGCCGTTGCCGACGATGATGATGGAGCCGTCGTCGAGCCGCGTGGCACCGGACAGGCCGAATTCCAGCGCACCGCGCGCAGCCTTCAATTCAACCTGCTGCCAGGTGCTGCCGAAATCGGTGGAGCGGTAGAGGTTGCCGCGCAGCCCGTAGGCCAGCAGCGTGGACGGCTGGGCAGTGCCGATCACACCGAACAGCGAGCCTTGGTACGGGCCTTCGATTTTTTCCCAGGTCTGGCCCCAGTCGGCGGAGCGGAACATCGCGCCCTGCTCGCCCACGATGAACAGCCCGGCGTCCTTGACGGCGGCGATGGCGTTGAGGTGGAACTGGTCCTGGTTGTCGAGGCGGTCACTGACGTCTTGCCAGTTTTTGCCACCGTCGGTGGTTTCCAGCAAAGCGCCGTAGGCACCCACGGCCAGGCCGTTGTTGAGGTCCTTGAACCAGAGGTCAAGCAGCGGCGATTCGCGCTTGAGGTCTTCGAACTGTTTGGTCCAGGTCTGACCGCCGTCTTCGCTGGCGAGGATCTGTGCGTCATGGCCGACGGCCCAGCCGTGTTTGTCATCGACGAAATACACGGCCGTCAGCAACTGGCGGCTCGGCACCTTGGCCTGGGTCCAGGACTTGCCCTGGTCGTCGGAGTAGAGAATGTGCCCGCGATCACCGACCGCCACCAGGCGGGATCCGGCGTGAACGACATCGAGCATCAGGCTTTTCGGGGCCTTGGCCGATTCGATGGCGTAGACCACGTCGGCGGGCGCTTCGGCAGCCAGGACAGGCGCCGACAAGGTGGCAAAGCCCAGCAGAGAGAGTGCTGTGGCCAGCAACGCGGTGTTGCGTAACGCCGGCGGGCGGCAACGACTCATAGACCTTCCCCTATTTATTATTGTTAGGCCATTCGGCCTTCAAGGGCGCCGCAAGTGTGCTCCGGCGACGGCTGGTCAGAAGCATAGTCCTGAAACCCGCAATCCAGAGCCACTTCGGAAGCTGGCTCATCCTATCGGGCATTCGAAACGTCTGACAATCGGCGCAACGTTATCTTTTGTTAACCGAAAGGGATTACGGCGGCGGCTGAATGCGCGGACATTCGTCCGACTGATGGAAGGGAATCTTGCGTAGGGGACTTGCACGATCGGTATTATGGTATACCATCAGACGCACAGACACTCTTTATCCCCTACGGAGCAGCTCATGAGTTTCGAAATTCGCAAGATCGTCAGCTATGTCGAAGAGACCTTCATTGAAGGCGGCAAGGCGTCCGACACCCCAGTGACCATGGTCGGCCTGGCCGTCGTGATGAAGAACCCGTGGGTCGGCAACGGCTTTGTCGAAGACCTCAAGCCGCAGATCCGCGCCAATTGCTCCGACCTCGGCGCAATGATGGTCGAACGTCTGGTGGGCATCATCGGCGGCGCCGAGAAGATCGAGGCTTACGGCAAGGCCGCGGTGGTCGGCGCCGATGGCGAGATCGAACACGCCTCGGCGGTGATCCACACCCTGCGCTTCGGCAATCACTATCGCGAAGCGGTCAAGGCCAAGAGCTACCTGAGCTTCACCAACAAGCGCGGCGGTCCGGGCACTTCGATCCAGATCCCGATGATGCACAAGGACGACGAAGGCCTGCGCTCGCACTACATCACCCTGGAAATGCAGATCGAAGACGCCCCGCGCGCCGACGAAATCGTCGTGGTGCTCGGTTGCGCCGACGGTGGCCGCCTGCACCCGCGCATCGGCAACCGCTACATCGATCTGGAAGAACTGGCCGCCGAAAAAGCCCAGTAATCACAATAAAAAAAGGCATTGCAGGAGCGCTCCATGATTCGGCCTACCGCTGAACTCACCCCGGCCGGCACCAGTTATCTGGCGACCGGCCAGGGCCACCCCGTGGTGTTGATCCACGGCGTGGGCCTGAACAAAGAAATGTGGGGCGGCCAGATCGTTGGCCTGGCCACGCAATACCGGGTGATCGCCTACGACATGCTCGGCCATGGCGCCAGCCCGCGCCCGGCCAGTGGCACCGCCCTGCTCGGTTATGCCGATCAGTTGCTGGAGCTGCTCGACCACCTGCAATTGCCGCTGGCATCGGTGATCGGTTTTTCCATGGGCGGTCTGGTGGCGCGGGCCTTTGCCCTGCATTACCCGGAACGCCTGAAAAGCCTGGTGGTGCTCAACAGCGTGTTCAACCGCAGCGAAGAACAGCGCGCCGGCGTCATCGCCCGTACCGCCCAAGCCGCCGAGCACGGGCCGGATGCGAATGCCGAAGCAGCGCTGTCGCGCTGGTTCAGCCGTGAATACCAGGCGGCCAACCCGGCGCAGATCGCCGCGATTCGCCAGACCCTGGCCGGCAATGATCCGCTGGGTTACCTGACCACTTACGAATTGTTCGCCACACAAGACATGTACCGCGCCGACGACCTGGGCAGCATCCAGGCGCCGACGCTGATCGCCACCGGCGAGCTGGACCCCGGATCGACCCCGGAAATGGCCGAGCAACTGGCCGCGCGCATTCCCGGCGCGAAGGTTGCCGTGCTGCCCGAGCAACGGCATATGATGCCGGTAGAGTCGCCTCGGCTGGTGAACCAGACGCTGCTGGAATTTCTCGAAACCGCACACGCCCGACAAAACCATATAAAGGGGATCGTTGCATGACACTCGCACGCTTCCAGATGTGCATCGGCGGAGAATGGGTCGACGCCCTCTCCGGCAAGACCTTCGAAAGCCTCAACCCGGCGCTGGCCGAGCCCTGGGCCGAACTGCCCGATGCGGACGAGGCCGACGTAGAACGCGCCGTGCAAGCCGCGCAAACCGCCTTCGACAGCCCGGCATGGCGCGGCCTGACCGCCACCGCTCGCGGCAAACTGTTGCGTCGTCTCGGTGACCTGATCGCCGAAAACAAGGAACAACTGGCGCAGCTGGAAAGCCGCGACAACGGCAAACTGATCCGCGAAACCCGGGGTCAGGTCGGTTATCTGCCGGAGTTTTTCCACTACACCGCAGGCCTCGCCGACAAGCTCGAAGGAGGCACCCTGCCGCTGGACAAGCCCGATCTTTTTGCCTACACCGTGCACGAAGCCATGGGTGTGGTTGCCGCGATCATTCCGTGGAACAGCCCGCTTTATCTGACCGCGATCAAACTGGCCCCAGCGTTGGCAGCGGGCAACACCATCGTGATCAAGCCGTCCGAACACGCCTCGGCGACCATTCTGGAACTGGCGCGCCTGGCCCTCGAAGCCGGAATTCCGCCGGGCGTGGTCAACGTCGTCACCGGTTACGGCCCAAGCACCGGGGCCGCCCTCACCCGCCATCCGTTGATCCGCAAGATCGCCTTCACCGGCGGCGCGGCCACGGCCCGGCATGTGGTGCGCAGCAGCGCCGAGAACTTCGCCAAACTGTCGCTGGAACTGGGCGGCAAGTCGCCGAACATCATCTTCGCCGACGCCGACCTCGATAGCGCGATCAACGGCGCCATCGCCGGGATCTACGCGGCGTCCGGCCAGAGCTGCGTATCCGGTTCGCGACTGCTGGTGCAGGACGAAATCTACGACGAGTTCGTCAGCCGACTGGTGGAGCGTGCCCAGCGCATCCGCATCGGCAACCCGCAGGACGACAGCAGCGAAATGGGCCCGATGGCCACCGCGCAGCAACTGGCGGTAGTCGAAGGTCTGGTGGCCGATGCCATCGCCGAAGGTGCGCGTCTGCGTCTGGGCGGCAAGCGCCCGAGTGGCGTCGGTGACGGCTGGTTCTATGAACCGACGCTATTCGAGTGCGACCGCAACTCGATGAAAATCATGCAGGAAGAAGTCTTCGGTCCGGTGGCTTCGGTCATCCGCTTCAAGGACGAGGCCGAAGCGCTGGCGATTGCCAATGACTCACAGTTCGGCCTCGCCGCCGGCATCTGGACCCGTGATCTGGGCCGCGCCCATCGTCTGGCCCGGGACGTGCGCTCGGGGATCATCTGGGTCAACACCTACCGCGCGGTGTCGGCGATGGCACCGATCGGCGGCTTCAAGAACAGTGGCTATGGACGCGAAAGCGGCATCGATTCGGTGCTGGCCTACACCGAACTGAAAACGGTGTGGATCAACCTCTCTCAGGCACCGATGCCTGATCCGTTTGTGATGCGCTAGGAGTCCTGCGACATGATCGAACCCGGCATTTACAAAGACGTCATGAGCTCGTTTCCGTCCGGGGTCACGGTGGTCACCACCCTCGACCCGGACGGCGGCATCGTCGGGATCACCGCCAGCGCCTTCAGTGCGCTGTCGATTGATCCGGCGCTGGTGCTGTTCTGCCCCAACTACGCCTCCGACACCTACCCGGTGCTGCGTGACAGCAAGCGTTTCGCGATCCATTTGCTGTCCGCCGACCAGATCGCCGAGGCCCACGCTTTCGCCGGCAAAGGCAAGGACAAGGCCAATGGCATCGAGTGGCATTTGAGCGAGCTCGGGAATCCGATCCTCGCCAAGGCTACGGCGATCATCGAGTGCGAATTGTGGCGCGAGTACGACGGTGGCGATCACGCGATCATCGTTGGTGCGGTGAAGAACCTGATCCTGCCGGAGCAGCCGGTGACGCCGATGATCTATCACAAGGGCAAGCTCGGCGCGTTGCCAACCTTGGCCTGATAGCCATTCAACATTCCTGTGGGAGCGAGCCTGCTCGCGATAGCGGTCGATCTTTCAACATTTGCATCGACTGAGAAGTCGCCTTCGCGAGCAGGCTCGCTCCCACAGGGGGATATCTGTGGATTGGAGGGATGATGAATAACGAGAAGTACGAAAAGGGCCTGAAGATCCGCACTGAGGTGCTCGGCGAAGCCTACGTGCAGCGCTCGATCGAGAACGCCGACGACTTCAACCGCCCGCTGCAGGAAATGGTCACCGAATACTGCTGGGGCCATGTCTGGGGACGTGAAGGTCTGTCGCTCAAGGAGCGCAGCATGATCAACCTGGCGATGATCTCCGCGCTGAACCGCCCGCACGAACTCAAGCTGCATGTGCGCGGCGCCTTGCGTAACGGCCTGAGTCGTGAGCAAATACGCGAAATTCTGCTTCAGGTCGGTATTTATTGCGGCGTCCCGGCAGCCGTGGACAGTTTCCGGCTCGCCCGTGAAGCCTTCGCCGAAGCCGACGCCGAGGCCTCCAGTTAACCCCTCGGCTGTTTGAATGCCCGTCTGGCATGGACAGCCAACTTAAAGAGCGGACCCCATGAAACGCCTGCCACTCGACGACAGCTTCAAGGTCAATCGCAACCCCGTCACCCTGCGCGAAATCGTGCTGGATAAACTGCGAAGCGCCATCATGAACTTCCAGCTGCTGCCGGGCGATCGCCTGGTGGAGCGCGATCTGTGCGATCGCCTGGGCGTGAGCCGTACGTCGGTGCGTGAAGCCTTGCGGCACCTGGAATCCGAAGGCCTGGTGGAATTCGCCGACGCCAAGGGCCCGCGCGTCGCCATCATCACCCTCGCCGATGCCGTCGACATCTATGAGCTGCGCTGCGTGCTCGAAGGCCTGATCGTCCAATTGTTCACCCTGCGCGCCAAGGCCAAGGACATCAAAGCCCTGGAAAAAGCCCTCGACGAGAACCGCAAGGCGCTCAAGGACGGCGAACTGCAACAGGTGATCGATTCGGTGCAGGGTTTCTACGACGTGCTACTCGAAGGCTCGGGCAACCATGTCGCGGCCACCCAGTTGCGTCAGTTGCAGGCGCGCATCAGCTACCTGCGGGCGACCTCGGTGTCCCAGGAAAACCGTCGCGGCGCGAGCAACCAGGAAATGGAAAAAATGGTCGAGGCGATCAAGAGCGGCGACGCGCTGGCGGCGCATCAGGCGTGCGTCGATCACGTCCGCGCTGCGGCTGCCGTGGCCCTTGATTATCTGAAGCGCAAACAGGAAGAAACCGGCGCCACACCGGCGATCACCTTGCCCATCGCGCTGAAAGAACCACGCATAGGTCACTGACATGTTCAGCCCGAGCTTTTGCCCGAAATGCGGTGGCGCCGACCTCGGTCAGCAAGTGCCGCCGGGCGATACGCACGAGCGCCTGATGTGCCGCGGCTGCGGCTACATCCACTATGTGAACCCGAAAATCATCGCCGGCTGCATCATCGAGCAGGACGGCAAATACCTCTTGTGCCAACGGGCGATTCCCCCGCGCCCGGGCACCTGGACCCTGCCCGCCGGTTTCATGGAAAGCGGCGAAACCACCGAACAGGCCGCCCTGCGCGAAGTCTGGGAAGAAAGCGGCGTGCGCGCGGAAATCCTCTCGCCGTACTCGATCTTCAGCGTGCCGAGGATCAGCGAGGTCTACATCATCTTCCGCGCCCTCGCACTGGAGATCACCGGCCAGTACGGCCCGGAAACCCGGGACTGCAAATTCTTCGCCCCCGAAGACATCCCGTGGGAGCAGATCTACTACCCGGCGATCCG
Source organism: Pseudomonas sp. 91RF (assembly GCF_003576265.1). Lineage (NCBI taxonomy): Bacteria > Pseudomonadati > Pseudomonadota > Gammaproteobacteria > Pseudomonadales > Pseudomonadaceae > Pseudomonas > Pseudomonas sp. 91RF. The sequence goes on along the minus strand of NZ_QWFC01000008.1, from coordinate 29,404 downwards.
GCAGATCCTCGAACGCTACATCGAGGAACGCCAGGCCGGGGTGTATGGCATGTACATGGGCAATGACGACAGCGGCAAGATTCATTTCATGCGTTGATTAAACGTCACTTGCCAGAGATGCAGCGCCGGGCCTGGGGCCTCGACAGTTGTTCACTCAATCCGGCATCGCACGAATGATATCCGCCAGATCATCTTTGGTGATTTCATTGGCTTTGAGAGCAGCGGAGATATCTTTTTTGGAGAGCGGGAAACGCTTGAAAATGTCTTTCATGGTATCGGCATCAATATTGGCCAGCCAAAGAGGATCGATAAAGGAACCGCCATATTCAGGCTCCATTGGGACCTCTTCGTGGGCAATGGCACCTTTGTGATTCAGATACACCACATAACGATCGTGCCCTTCTGGAAAGCTTTTATCGTGATATAGCGTTGTCCCCATCGGCAGGACATAGTAATTGTCATCGCCGCCTTGCCCTTCGATCAGCAGGGGTTCTTTGGTTTTAACCATCTCCAGATCACGCCCCTTCGCACTGTTCCCGAAAATCAGAAAAGCCAGAAAGACTGCATTTACAAACAGCGCAGCCACTAGCCAGAGGCCTACTCGCCTACCTGCAAACATTCCTTTTGTCATGCGCATCAATATTCCCTTAGAGCACTTCGTGCAAAACCGCAGGCATTAGATTCCATCCGACGGGCGATCTCCTGATCCAGAGAAAATATCAAAAGATCGCGGCCGTGGTTCGATTCTGTAGTTCCTGCGGATTTGCAGGCAAGACGTTACGGCGCCATCCCTTCCACAATAATGATCTCCGCCCGCGCCCACTCCTCCCGGTAGCTCTTCGCTTCCTGATACGCCGCCGAGCGGTAGCACGCCACCGCCTGTTCGTAACTGTCGAATTCAATCACCACGCTGCGCTGCGGCGTCGCCCGCCCTTCCATTGCTTCGCTGCGCCCGCCTCTGGCCAGGAACTTTGCGCCGAACTCGGCGAACGCTTTTGGCGCGCGCTGGGTGTATTGGCTGTAGTGATCGGGATCGGTGATGTCCACGTGAGCAATCCAGTACGCCTTCATAGTGACCTCTTGGCTGAATTTGTATTATGGTATACCACGAATTTCACTCAAATCGAGAGTCCAGCATGGCCTTCAACAGCATCGAAGAAATCATCGAAGATTATCGCCTCGGCAAAATGGTGTTGCTGGTCGATGACGAAGACCGGGAAAACGAAGGCGACCTGCTGCTGGCCGCCGACCGTTGCACGCCCGAGTCGATCAGCTTCATGGCCCGTGAGGCTCGGGGGCTGATTTGCCTGACCCTGACTGACGATCATTGCCAGCGCCTGGGGCTTGAGCAAATGGTGCCGAGCAATGGCAGCGTGTTCAGCACCGCGTTCACGGTTTCCATTGAAGCGGCGGTCGGTGTGACTACGGGCATTTCTGCTGCCGACCGCGCCTGCACGGTTGCCGCTGCGGTGGCGCCGAACGCACGCGCTGAAGACCTGGTGCAGCCCGGCCATATCTTCCCGCTGCGCGCCAAGGAAGGTGGGGTGCTGACCCGCGCCGGTCACACCGAGGCCGGTTGTGATCTGGCGCGCCTCGCCGGGTTCACGCCCGCCTCGGTGATCGTCGAAGTGATGAACGATGACGGCACCATGGCCCGCCGTCCGGATCTGGAAGTCTTCGCCCGTAAGCACGGGATCAAGATCGGCACCATCGCCGACCTGATCCACTATCGCCTGAGCACCGAACACACCATCGAGCGCATCGGCGAGCGGGAGTTGCCGACGGTGCATGGCACGTTCCGTTTGATCACCTTCGAAGACCGCATCGAGGGCGGCGTGCACATGGCGATGGTCATGGGCGAGTTGCGCCGTGAGGAACCGACGCTGGTGCGCGTGCATGTGATCGATCCGCTGCGGGATCTGGTCGGTGCCGAATACAGCGGGCCGACGAACTGGACGTTGTGGGCGGCGCTGCAACGGGTTGCGGCAGAGGGCCATGGCGTGGTCGTGGTGCTGGCCAATCATGAGTCGTCGCAAGCGTTGCTGGAGCGGGTGCCGCAGCTGACTCAACCGCCACGGCAGTTCAGTCGCTCGCAATCGCGGATCTATTCGGAGGTCGGCACCGGGGCGCAGATTCTGCAGAACCTGGGCGTCGGCAAGCTGCGCCACCTGGGCCCGCCGCTGAAATATGCCGGTTTGACCGGCTACGATCTTGAGGTGGTCGAGAGCATTCCGTTCACCGAATAACCCCGTTTGCCAGATAGCCGGTAAGGCAAAGTGCTTGCACAATGTTTGGAATACCATAATATGATATTCCATAGACCGGACGACCTGAAAAACCGTCCAGCTACTGCTCCCGACAGGCGGGCAACAACGCAAGCCCGCTCAAAAACACAACAATGAGGGCGTAAAAATGGTGTTGAACAAAGCTGCAACCGCGATCTTTCTTGCGGGACTGCTGAGCGTGACCGGTCAGGCCGCGATGGCCGCCGAGAGTGTGAACTTTGTCAGCTGGGGCGGTAGCACCCAGGATGCGCAGAAACAGGCCTGGGCCGATCCGTTCAGCAAGGCCAGCGGCATCACCGTCGTGCAGGACGGCCCGACCGACTACGGCAAACTCAAGGCCATGGTCGAAAGCGGCAACGTGCAATGGGACGTGGTCGACGTCGAAGCCGACTTTGCCCTGCGCGCCGCCTCCGAAGGCCTGCTCGAACCCCTCGATTTCAAACAGATCCAGCGCGACAAGATCGACCCGCGTTTCGTCAGCGACTACGGTGTCGGTTCGTTCTTCTTCTCCTTCGTCCTCGGCTACAACGAGGGCAAACTCGGCGCCAGCAAGCCGCAGGACTGGAGCGCGCTGTTCGACACCAAGACCTACCCCGGCAAACGCGCCCTGTACAAATGGCCGAGCCCCGGCGTGCTCGAACTGGCCCTGCTCGCCGACGGCGTGCCGGCCGACAAGCTCTACCCGCTGGACCTGGATCGCGCCTTCAAGAAACTCGACACCATCAAGAAAGACATCGTCTGGTGGGGCGGCGGCGCGCAGTCGCAGCAACTGCTGGCGTCCGGTGAAGCAAGCATGGGTCAGTTCTGGAACGGCCGGATCCATGCCCTGCAGGAAGACGGCGCACCGGTGGGCGTGAGCTGGAAACAGAACCTCGTAATGGCCGACATCCTGGTCGTGCCGAAGGGTTCGAAAAACAAGGACGCGGCGATGAAGTTCCTGGCCAGCGCCAGCAGCGCGAAGGGCCAGGCCGACTTCTCCAACCTGACCGCCTACGCCCCGGTCAACGTCGACAGTGTGCAGCGTCTGGACTCGACGCTGGCCCCGAACCTGCCGACTGCCTACGCTAAGGATCAGATCACTCTTGATTTCGCGTACTGGGCCAAGAACGGCCAGGCCATCGCGACACGGTGGAACGAATGGCTGGTCAAATGAAAATGGCGGCCACCGCGTCCCGTCCCTCCACTGCCACCGGGAGCGCCGCCAGCGCTGCCGGGTCGGCCGCCGGAAAAAAGGCCAGTGCCATGGCGCCAGCCCCGTCCCTCAAGCAACGCTGGCGCGGCGCCGGCAACCTCGCGCCGGCGCTGCTGTTCCTCGGCCTGTTCTTTCTCGCGCCGTTGATTGGCCTGCTGTTGCGCGGCGTGCTGGAACCGGTGCCGGGCCTTGGCAACTACGAACAACTGTTCGCCAACTCGGCGTACGCCCGGGTGCTGTTCAACACCTTTTCGGTGGCGGGTCTGGTGACGGTATTCAGCCTGCTGCTGGGCTTCCCGCTGGCCTGGGCAATCACCTTGGTGCCGCGCGGCTGGGGTCGCTGGATTCTCAACATCGTGCTGTTGTCGATGTGGACCAGCCTCCTCGCCCGCACCTATTCTTGGCTGGTGCTGCTGCAGGCTTCCGGCGTCATCAATAAAGCCTTGATGGCCATGGGCATCATCGATCAGCCGCTGGAAATGGTGCACAACCTGACCGGCGTGGTGATCGGCATGAGCTACATCATGATCCCGTTCATCGTGCTGCCGTTGCAGGCGACCATGCAGGCCATAGACCCGATGATCCTGCAGGCCGGCTCGATTTGCGGTGCCAGTCCATGGACCAACTTCTTCCGGGTGTTCCTGCCGCTGTGCCGGCCGGGTCTGGCGTCCGGCGGGTTGATGGTGTTCGTGATGTCGCTCGGTTACTACGTCACCCCGGCGCTGCTGGGCGGGGCGCAGAACATGATGCTGCCGGAGTTCATCATTCAGCAGGTGCAGTCGTTCCTCAACTGGGGTCTGGCCAGCGCCGGCGCCGCGTTGCTGATCCTCATCACCCTGGTGCTGTTCTACTTCTACCTGAAGCTTCAGCCGGAATCCCCGGTTGGCGCCAGTAACGCGAGGTAAGCCGACATGCTCCTGACTCCCAATGCCATGAGCCGCCGGATGCGCTTCGGCCTGTACGCCACCACCGGGCTGATCGCGCTGTTTCTGCTGCTGCCGATCGTGTTCATCGTGCTGCTGTCGTTCGGCTCGTCCCAATGGCTGGTGTTCCCGCCTCCGGGCTGGACGCTGAAATGGTACGGCCAGTTCTTCTCCAACGCCGACTGGATGAACGCAGCGGCCGCCAGCCTCAAGGTTGCGGTGCTGACCACGATCTGCGCCGTGGCCCTCGGTTTGCCGACTGCCTTTGCACTGGTGCGCGGGCGCTTTCCCGGCCGGGAAATGCTCTACGGCCTGTTCACCCTGCCGATGATCGTGCCACTGGTGATCATCGCCGTGGCGGTGTACGCGCTGTTCCTCAAGCTCGGCTACACCGGGACGATGTTTGCCTTCGTGGTCAGCCATGTGATCGTCGCGCTGCCGTTTACCATCATCTCGATCATCAACTCGTTGAAGCTGTTCGATCAGTCGATTGAAGACGCGGCAGTGATCTGCGGGGCGTCACGCCTGCAAGCGGTGTTCAGGGTGACCTTTCCGGCGATTCGTCCGGGGATGGTGGCCGGCGCCCTCTTCGCCTTCCTGGTGTCGTGGGACGAAGTGGTGCTCAGCGTGATGATGGCCAGCCCGACCCTGCAAACCCTTCCCGTGAAAATGTGGACCACCCTGCGCCAGGACCTGACGCCCGTGATCGCCGTCGCTTCGACGCTGCTGATCGGCCTGTCGGTGCTGGTCATGGTGATCGCCGCCGCTCTGCGCCGGCGCAACGAAATCAGCGCCTGAGCGCCAGGAGTACGACATGAGTGCCGTGATCAAAGACGCATCCCAGCAGAACGACAACCCCCTGGTCAGCCTGCGCAACCTGAACAAACACTACGGCGATTTCGCCGCCGTGGACAACATCTCTCTGGACATCAAGGACGGCGAGTTCCTGACCTTCCTCGGCTCCAGCGGCTCGGGCAAAAGCACCACGCTGTCGATGCTCGCCGGGTTCGAAACCCCGAGCAGCGGCGAGATCCTGGTCAACGGCCAGTCGCTGGTGAATGTGCCGCCGCACAAACGCGATATCGGCATGGTGTTCCAGCGTTACTCGCTGTTCCCGCATCTGTCGGTGCGCGACAACATCGCGTTCCCGCTGGCGATCCGCAAACTCGCTGCGGCTGAACGTGACAAGCGTGTCGATGCGATGTTGAAACTGGTGCAACTGGAGCAATTCGCCCATCGCCGTCCTTCGCAACTGTCCGGCGGCCAGCAGCAACGGGTTGCCATCGCCCGCGCGCTGGTCTATGAGCCACGCATCCTGCTGATGGACGAACCCCTCGGCGCACTCGACAAGAAACTGCGCGAAGACTTGCAGGACGAGTTGCGCCAACTGCACCGCCGTCTCGGCATCACCATCGTCTACGTGACTCACGATCAGGAAGAAGCCATGCGCCTGTCCCAGCGCATCGCGATTTTCAGTCACGGCAAGATTGTCGGGCTCGGCAGCGGTTATGACCTGTACCAGAATCCGCCGAATGCGTTTGTGGCGTCGTTCCTCGGCAACTCGAACTTCCTCAAGCTCAAGGCTCAGGGTAATGGCGCGGCGAGTTTTGAAGGCCAGTCGCTGTCGATTCGACTGACTGCCGGATTGCAGACCGGGCAGGATATTTTGCTGATGGTGCGCCCTGAAAAGGCTTTGGCGTTGAGTGTGCAGCAAGCGGCGAGCGAGCCGTTGGCGGCGGGCTGGAACGAGGTTTCGGCGAAGGTGGTCGAGGTGCTGTTTCTGGGCGAGAGCCAGACTTGCAGCGTGGTCACTTCGGGCGGGACTTCGATGACGGTGAAGGCATTGTCGGCGGCGGGGATGCCTTTGAAGGCCGGCGATCCGGTACAGGTACGCTGGGCGACAGCCGATGCCTGCGTCTACACCGAGTGGGCCGAAAGCGACTTGAACAAAGCGGCGGGCGCTCACTGACCTGCGGACTTTTCGCGTGTTACTTGCGGCCACCGCAACGTCGGGTTGCGGTGGCCTTTTTTTAAACGATGGCCGTCAAACCTTCGATCTGATCCGGCCAAACCGTCAACACCTCAAACCCGTCCTCCGTCACTGCCACCATGTGTTCCCACTGCGCCGACAGCGAGCCATCCTTGGTCAGCACGGTCCAGCCATCCGGCATGTTCTTCACATGGCGCTTGCCGGCGTTGAGCATCGGTTCGATGGTAAAGATCATCCCTGCCTTCAGCTTCAGGCCCTGATTCGGGTAACCGTAATGCAGCACTTGCGGCTCATCGTGATAGACCTTGCCGATCCCGTGCCCGCAGTATTCGCGCACCACGCTGAAACCTTCCCTTTCCGCCAGGCTCTGGATCGCATGACCGATGTCACCCAGGGTGGCGCCCGGACGCACCACGCGGATGCCGGCACACATGGCCTCGTAGGTGGTCTTGATCAGATGCTGCGCCTCGGCTGAAGCCTGGCCGACCACGTACATGCGGCTGGTGTCGCCGAACCAGCCGTCCTTGATCACGGCGATGTCGAGGTTGAGGATGTCGCCATCCCTCAACGGCGTGCCCGACGGGATGCCGTGACAGACCACGTCGTTGACCGACGCGCAGACGGTTTTCGGGAAGCCGTGATAACCGACGTTGGCCGGAATCGCCTTCTGCACATTGACGATGTAGTCATTGCACAAGCGGTCGAGTTGATCGGTGGTAACGCCAGCCTTGACGTGCGGCACCAGCATCGCCAGCACCTCGGCGGCCAGTTGGCCGGCCACACGGGATTGGGCGATCTCGGCCCGGGTGTTGATCTTGATCGGGTTTCTCATGCCTTGGCTGCCTCTTGAACCGGGATGTTCTGCGCGGCATCGGCCAAGGCACAGATTTGTTGCAGATCCAGACCGCCCGCTTGCTCGGCGCGAATCAGCAACCGGCAGATGGCGTGGTGATCGAGGTCGGGATACAGCTCGGCGAGCATGCCGATGCGCATCCAGTGCTCGGCCTGCGCGTTGATCGAGCGGCTGAGTGCGTTGCTGGAGATGCGCAGATTTTCGTGCATGTCCTCTGAAATCTTTACGATGCCCATGGCAAGATCCGATATGGAATATATATGGAACGTATATTAATCGGGCATTCCTTCGAATTGCAAATTTCGCTGAACACTCAAATCGCAGGCAAAAAAAAGCTGCCGAAGTTGGCAGCCAAAATCATGAAAAGCACGCGATGTATTGGGAGCAAGTATGAGCACCCGATAATGACAGTGTCATGACAGCGCCAAATTCATTGAACCGCCCTCCCCGCGTCATCAGGTTGTCATCGAAGCCATTGCAGAATCCTCGCAAACCGCCCGGGCCTGGGGCGGTGGATTTTGCAAGGATTCCCATGAAAGAAGACGCCTCGCTGTTTGCTGCCATCGATCTCGGTTCGAATGCGTTTCGCATGATGATCGGTCAGTCGGTCCGCAGCAGAAAAGGCTTCATGATTCAGGAAGTGAAAACCTTGCGTGAACCGGTGCGGCTGGCCGAGGGATTCGATGGCCGGGCGCTCGACGAAATGGCGCTGGATCGCGGCTGGCAGGCCCTGGCGCGGTTCGGCAAAAAGCTGCGCGGTTTCGAGCCGGGCCGTGTGCGGGCGGTGGCCACCAGCGCCGTGCGCGAGGCCGACAATGCCCAGTTGTTTCTTGGCAGTGCGGAGCGGCATCTGGGCTTTCGCATCGATGTGATTTCCGGACACGAAGAAGCGCGTCTGGTCTACGCCGGTGTGGCCCACACCTTGCCGGTCGCCGATGACCTGCGTCTGGTGGTCGACATTGGCGGCGGCTCCACCGAGCTGATCCTCGGCCAGGGTTCGCAACCGTTGCTGACCGAAAGCATCGCCATCGGCAGCGGCACCCTGAGCGCACGCTACTTTCGCAATGGCGAGATTTCCCCCGGCGCCCTGCAAGAGGCCGAACGGGTAACCATCCTGCAATTCGAAAAGGTCGCCCGCCGCTATCGCGCCCAGGGCTGGCAGCAAACCATCGGCTCCTCGGGAACGGCACGGATGCTGGCCAAAGTGCTCAAGGCCAATCGCCTGAACGACTTCGGTCAGGGCGGCATCACCTACGGCGGCCTGCTGCGACTGTCGCTTCGCCTGCTGGAAGTCAGCAATGTGCGGCAACTGAAACTCGCCGGCCTGCAATCCCATCGTCAGAGCATTCTGCCCGGCGGCCTAGTCGTCATGCTCGCCGCCTTCAAGGTGTTCGGCATCGCGCAAATGGAGCCATCGGAACCCGGTTTGCGGCTGGGTGTCCTGCACGGCCTGATGAGCAACCACTGATCGGTTTTCGCTGCCGGATATTCACCGTCAGATCAAGCCATTCATGACCCTGAAGACGCCCTTTTAATACTCAATGGCGCCTTCGTATAAACCTCGGTAAATCGCTCCCTTGCCTTCTCTGATTTCGTTCTATGGTTAGATCGAAATGGCTGAATTGCACGCTGACTAATGGTTGCGACAGTTGATGTCTGCGCCTATGTTGCACGCGAGCTTTTCCCCCGCGAATGGAACGCGATCAACACCACAAAGAGGTGAAGAAATGTCAAAGGAATCACGCCCTGCCGTACTTGGGCTGATCGGCAATACTCCGCTGGTACAAGTCACACGCTTCGATACCGGCCTGTGCACCCTGTTTCTCAAGCTCGAATCACAAAACCCCGGCGGCTCGATCAAGGATCGTATCGGCCTGGCGATGATCGACGCGGCCGAACGCGACGGTCGCCTGCAACCCGGCGGCACCATCGTTGAAGCCACCGCCGGCAACACCGGCCTGGGTCTGGCGCTGGTAGGCCGCGCCAAGGGCTACCGCGTCGTGCTGGTAGTGCCGGACAAGATGTCCACGGAAAAAGTCCTGCACCTCAAGGCCATGGGCGCCGAAGTACACATCACCCGTTCCGATGTCGGCAAGGGTCATCCCGAGTACTACCAAGATGTCGCTGCCCGTCTGGCGAAAGACATTCCCGGCGCCTTCTTCGCCGACCAGTTCAACAACCCCGCCAACCCGCTGGCCCACGAATGCAGCACTGCGCCGGAGATCTGGGCGCAGACCGAGCATGATCTGGACGCCATCGTGGTCGGCGTCGGCTCCGCCGGTACGCTGACCGGCCTGACCCGTTTCTTCAAACGCGTACAACCGGACCTCGAAATGGTCCTGGCCGACCCGGTCGGTTCGGTCATGGCTGAATACAGCCGCAGCAAGCACCTCGGCACCGCCGGTTCGTGGGCGGTGGAAGGCATCGGCGAAGACTTCATACCGTCGATCACCGACCTGTCGAGCGTGCGCAGCACCTACTCGATCAGCGACGAAGAAAGCTTCGATCACGCCCGTCAGTTGCTGCGCTCGGAAGGCATTCTCGGTGGTTCGTCCACCGGCACCCTGCTCGCCGCCGCGCTGCGTTACTGCCGTGAGCAAACCGTGCCGAAACGTGTGGTCAGCTTCGTCTGCGACACCGGTACGCGCTATCTGTCGAAGGTCTACAACGACCAGTGGATGACCGATCAGGGCCTGTTGCAGCGCAAACGCTACGGCGACCTGCGCGACCTGATTGCCCGCCGCTTCGAAGACGGCAAAGTGGTCAGCGTCGGCCCCGACGACACCCTGATGACCGCGTTCCAGCGCATGCGCCTGGCGGATGTTTCGCAACTGCCGGTACTGGTGGAAGGCAAACAACTGGTCGGCGTGATCGACGAATCGGACATTCTGGTGCGCGTACACGAAGATGCCACGCTCTTCAGCAAACCCGTCGCCAGCGCGATGACGGACAAACTGCAAACCCTCGCCCCCGCCGCAACCCTGGCTGAACTCGAAGCCGTGCTCAGCAGTGGCCTGGTGGCGATCATTGCCGACGCTTCGGGCTTCCACGGCCTGATCACCCGCGTCGACATGCTCAACCAACTACGGAGATCCCTTGCATGAGTCAGCACGACAAGAACGCCCGCCCGCAGGGTTTCGCCACCCGCGTGATCCACGCCGGGCAGACGCCGGACCCGACCACCGGCGCGCTGATGCCACCGATCTACGCCAACTCCACCTACCTGCAAGACAGCCCCGGCGTGCACAAGGGCTTCGACTACGGCCGCTCGCACAACCCGACGCGTTTTGCCCTGGAGCGTTGCGTGGCGGATCTGGAGGGCGGCACCCAGGCGTTCGCCTTCGCTTCCGGGCTGGCGACGATTTCCACCGTGCTCGAACTGATCGATGCCGGCTCGCACATCGTCTCCGGCAATGACCTGTACGGCGGCACCTTCCGCTTGTTCGACAAGGTACGCCAGCGCAGTGCCGGGCATCGTTTCAGCTACGTCGATCTGGCCGACCTGTCGGCGTTCGAAGCGTCGCTGCAGGACGACACGCGCATGGTCATGGTAGAAACCCCGACCAATCCGCTGCTGAGCCTGTCCGACCTCGCCGCCATTGCACGCATCTGCAAGGCACGGGGGATCATCTGCGTGGCCGACAACACTTTTGCCAGCCCGTGGATCCAGCGTCCGCTGGAACTGGGTTTCGACATCGTGCTGCACTCGACCACCAAGTACCTGAACGGTCACTCCGACGTGATCGGCGGGATCGCGGTAGTGGGTGACAATCCTGCTCTGGCCGAGCGTCTGGGCTTCCTGCAGAACGCCGTCGGTGCCATCTCCGGCCCGTTCGACGCGTTCCTTACCCTGCGCGGTGTGAAGACCCTGGCGCTGCGTATGGAGCGTCATTGCAGCAACGCGCTGGAGCTGGCGCGCTGGCTGGAGCAGCAGCCGCAGGTCAAACGCGTCTACTACCCGGGCCTGGAATCCCATCCGCAACACGAACTGGCCAAGCGTCAGATGCGCGGTTTCGGCGGGATGATTTCCCTGGATCTGAATAGTGATCTGGCAGGTGCTCGGCGCTTCCTGGAGAACGTGCAGATCTTCGCCTTGGCCGAGAGCCTCGGTGGTGTCGAAAGCCTGATCGAGCACCCGGCGATCATGACCCACGCGACCATCCCGGCCGAAACCCGCGCCAAGCTCGGCATCGGTGACAGCCTGGTGCGCCTGTCGGTGGGCGTCGAGGATATCGAGGACCTGCGTGCGGATCTGGCGCAAGCCCTGGCCAGCATCTGACCCGCAGAAACGTCAAAGCCCGCACGAGGCGGGCTTTGGTGTTCGAGTAGGCGGCCAGTGCTGGTCTCTGGCTTACGAGGTTTCTCAGGACTCCCACAGTACAGGCAATGTGCTCTGCTGCTTCACACGGCATAAGGGCTGGAACCCAGCGCGGGGTTCTTTCTAACCGTGTACCCTTCGGAACGCGCCCAACGCTTCCTCGCTATCCGCTTGCGCATCAGTCTGCGTCTTCGCCTACATTCTTGAGCCTAGCAAACACGCTGCTTTGCGCTACGCGGCTTTTAGATTGATTTTCTTCTAGCGCTTGCCTGCAAGGAAGTTAACCGACTATCGCCTTCGCGCTCCCCGGACCTGCCACCCGATCGGGACGAACTATACTTTTTCAGTTCGCTGTTCAGGTTTCATGCAAAACGTCGACACCCGTGCGCCTTGCGGCGCGCCCGTGCCAATCGCCAATCTGGTTAACCCCGGGGCCAACGAGCCACACCGTCCACCGACGGGGAATGCTCGGATGCTGGGTGGCTGATGGGTCGTGGAGAAAATCATGAAACACAAGCTTTGGTCAGGCATGGTCCTGGCGGTCGCTGCAACGGTGGTGGTGATGCCCGAAGTCTGGGCGGCGCAGGCGCAGGCTGTGGCGTCTGACGGGGCCGATCATGTGGGCGCCGGGGCAGTTGCTTCCGACGGGGCCGATCACGTGGGCGCCGGGGCTGTCGCTTCCGATGGGGCCGACCATGTGGGCGCTGGCGCAGTTGCATCCGATGGCGCAGATCACGTGGGCGCCGGGGCTGTCGCTTCCGATGGCGCCGATCACGTGGGCGCCGGGGCTGTCGCTTCCGATGGCGCCGATCACGTGGGCGCCGGGGCTGTCGCTTCCGATGGTGCCGACCATGTAGGCGCTGGCGCAGTCGCTTCCGACGGGGCCGATCACGTGGGCGCTGGGGCAGTCGCTTCCGATGGTGCCGACCATGTAGGCGGTGGCGCAGTCGCTTCCGATGGCGCCGATCATGTGGGCGCTGGCGCAGTCGCTTCCGATGGCGCCGATCATGTGGGCGCTGGCGCAGTCGCTTCCGATGGCGCCGATCACGTGGGCGCTGGCGCAGTCGCTTCCGATGGGGCCGACAAGGTGGACGCCAGAAGGCTCGCCTACTCTCGCCGTGGCGTAGGCTCCGATCAGGTCGCGTCTGCCCTCATGACCGGCAGTTATTCAGACCAGTTCAACAGCCCTCAGTAATGCTTTTCGGCGCAACCGGCGGCCTGCCGGTTGCGCCGCACTAGCACATTTGTGCTAATCGACCACCCCGTTCCCTGGCGTTATATTCCCTCGCAACCCCCGACACTCCCCAACATTGCCGCTGCGCAGTGCGCGGGATCGTTGTGCCTGGAAAAACAACAACACCAAGGAAGCAACACCATGAACCTGTACCTCAACTTAGCCAGAATCACCGTGCTCGGTGCCCTGCTTCTCGGCGCCACCGGATGCCAGACCGCCAAGCCCACCGAAGACAGCATGCGCGAACGGGCCCAGACCGTCATCGGTAAACCGGTCTCCAAAATCGGCAACATCCGCAACGACAGCACCCTGACCTACTACACCGCCTACACCGCCGCTGGCGAATACAACTGCGAACTGCCCAGTGGCGCGATCATCGCGGTCGCCAGCATGGGCATCATGACGCCTCCGCTGTCCTGCCTGCCCAAAGGCGCGTCGCCGATTCCGGTCCAGTAAACCGTTACACCGCCTTCTCATCCGGTAAAGGATTCCGTTCGATCATGAAAACACTCATCGCCACCCTCAGCCTCGCCGCCATCGTTCTCACCGGCTGCGCCACACCGAAACAATGGGAAGCCACCGGCGGCAGCAAGACCGATGGCGTCGTCCAGGTTTCCTATGAACTGGGCCAGTTCGAAAGCGGGCAAACTTCCGCGGCCCAGGGACTGGCGACGGCCGAAGGACGCTGCAAGGTCTGGGGCTACAAGAGCGCCGAAGTCTCCGGCTCGGAGAAGAATATCTGCCGCACCATGGGCCAGTACAACTGTCTGCAAACCACCATCACGCAGGACTATCTGTGTAAGCGCTGACCACTTCGGTCTGCCGGTCGCGCAGCGCACGCAAGGTCGCGCGCAGCTCGGCCGGGCGCACCGGTTTGGACAGAATGGCAATCTGGCGGTCATGCAGGGCCGCCTGGATTTTTTCAATGTCATGCCCGGTGATGATCATGGCCGGCACCGCAAAACCCCGCTGTCGACGAACCTCATCGATGCACTCGATACCGGTGCTGTGCGAGCCGAGGTCATAGTCGGCGACGATGATGTCGCAGTCGGTGACCAGCCCCTGCCCCGTCAGTTCAGCCTGCACGACACAGCCCCAGCGCTCGAGCAACGCCGAGGTCGCCAGCAGAACGTTATGGTCATCCTCCACCAGACACACCTTCAACCCCGTCAGCAATCCGACCTGACGAGCCTCGTCGCGACTGACCGGCAACTGCGGCGCCGCCCGTGGCAACCCTTGCAGCGTCACGGCCGTGCCATGCCCCAGCCGTGAGCGAATCAGCACCTCGACGCCGATCATCTGCCCCAGCCGCTTGACGATCGACAGGCCCAGCCCCACGCCTTCAACGTCCTTGTCGCGCAATTGACGAACCCGATAAAACTCCTCGAAAACCCTGGGCAGATGCTCCTCGGCGATGCCGCTGCCACGGTCATAAACCACGATGGCCAAACCCGCGCCCTTTCTGCGTACGCCCACCAGCACCGGTCGCTGCGCGCCATATTTGAAGCAGTTGGACAGCACGTTCTGCACCATGGTCGCCAGCAACGCCGGATCCGTGTACACCCAATGCTCGCAACGGTGCAGACGCAGATCCACCCCGGCCCAACGCGCCGCTTCGGCATTCTGGCGAATCAACTCCGTCAGCCACTGCCCCAGCTCCAGCGTTTGCATCCTGGGTTGAACCCGGCCGTTATCGAGGGTGTACAGATCGAGGATCGAGCGGAAAAGCTGCGACACGTTGAGCAGCGAACGGTCGATGTTGTCCACCAGCCGCCGCTCGTCCTCGCCCAGTCGCGATTCGCGAAGACACGCGGTAAACAGGCCGATGGAGTGGATCGGCTGGCGCAGGTCATGACTGGCCTGGGCCAGGAATCGCGATTTCTCCAGGTTGGCCGCGACGGCTTCTTCGGAAGCCTTGCGCGTGCGCTCCAGCAACAGGTGCGCATACACCGGAATCACCGTGCTGGTGATCATCAGCATCAGCACCATGAACGGTTGCGCCTGCCAGTACGGCGTCAACCGATAGACCGCCAGCAGCGCGAGCAATGCCAATACCGTGGCGATCGCCAGATAGCGCGAGCCATAGCGCATGCCGTTGCCGAGGTTGACCCAGACCATGACGGCATAGATGGGCAGCGCCGCCTCGCCACCGACCACCAGACCGAAGCAGGTGCCGGTGTAATCGTGAACCATGCCGAAAATCCGCCGCGCCGGATAATGCCCCGGCCAACGCACGATGGCCTGACGCAACCCGACGGAGGCCAGCAGAAACAGGGCAATGTAAGTGACCACCGGCAGATAGGTATCGAAGCGCTGGCCCGGCAGGAAACCGAGCACGCCCATGTACACCAGCGCGATACTGGCGATGATGATGCGCAGATTGGCCTGGTCGAGCTCGGTGTTCTTTTCGAACTTCATGGGGAACGTCCTTGTGCGGCAATCGTCAGAATCAGCACGAACCGACAGGCAACGCCTTCGCCCGGTGCTAAGGTGCACGCCGTGAGAAATGTCGACCCAGGGAGGGTTGTGCCATGACATGCCGAATCATCATAGCCGACGATCATCCGCTGTTTCGCGAAGCGATGGTGCGCACGGTCCGGCGCCTGCTGCCTGAAGCGCTGATCGAAGAAGCCGGCGATCTGGAGGCGGTGCTCGCCCTGCTGCCTTCCGGCGATGAGCCAGACACGCTGATTCTGGACCTGCGCTTCCCCGGCCTGACTTGCGTCAGCCAGCTCGGCGAACTGCGCCGGCGCCTGCCGCGCACCACGCTGATCGTGGTGTCGATGGTCGATGACGAGGCACTGATCGGCGAAGTCATGGCGGCGGGCATCGACGGTTTCATCGGCAAGAACATCGCCCCCGACGAGATCGGCGAGGCCATCCTGGCGATCCGCGAAGGCGAAGTGCTGGTGAAGTTCGCCCCGTCGGGCCTGCTGCCGCTGGAAACTGGCGCGGCCCTCACCCCGCGTCAGCAGGATGTTCTGCGGCTGATCGCCCAGGGCAAGACCAACAAGGAAATCGCCCGTGAACTGGATATTTCCCCGTTCACGGTGCGGATTCATGTGTCGTCGTTGTTGCGGGTGCTCAACGTGCCGTCGCGGGCGGCGGCGGCAGTCAAGTATTCCGGTGCGGGTTAGCGTCCGCAGCCGTGATTACGGATCAACCTGCGCCATCAGTTCCTGCACCGACTCCTGTCGTTTCGCGTAACGCTGCGCCAGCACCGCACAGACCATCAACTGGATCTGGTGAAACAGCATCAGCGGCAGAATGAGCACACCGATCGTGCTGCCGGCAAACAACACCTGCGCCATCGGCACACCGGTGGCCAGGCTCTTTTTCGAGCCGCAGAACAGGATGGTGATGCGGTCCTCCAGGTTGAAGCCAAACAACTTGCCCAGCAGGGTCGACGCCAGCAGCACCAGCCCCAGCAGGATGCAGCAGGCCACCACGAGACCGAGCAGGTCGATGACCGGGATCTGATGCCAGATGCCTTCGTTGACGGCTTCACTGAACGCGCCGTAGACCACCAGCAGAATCGAACCCTGATCGACGAATTTCAGCCAGTTCTTGTTGCGACCGACCCATGCGCCGATCCAGCGACGGGCGATCTGACCGGCGATGAACGGCAGCAGCAGTTGCACACTGATTTTCAGGATCGCGTCGACGGTCGAACCGCCGTCGCCATGCACGTTCAGCAACAAGGTCACCAGCAATGGCGTCAGAAAGATACCGAACAGACTCGATGCCGCCGCACTGCAGATTGCCGCCGGAATGTTGCCCCGGGCCAGCGAGGTGAAGGCAATCGCCGACTGCACCGTGGCCGGCAATGCGCAGAGGTAAAGCATGCCCATGTACAGGTTGTCACCGATCATCGGCGACAGCAGCGGCTTGAGCGCCAGCCCCAGCAGCGGGAACAGGACAAACGTCAGGCCGAACACCAGCAGATGCAGGCGCCAGTGACCGGCGCCGGCGATGATCGATTCACGGGAAAGCTTGGCGCCGTGCAGGAAAAACAGCAGCGCAATCGCAATGTTGGTCAACCAGCCGAAGCCGACCGCGACCTGGCCGCTGGCGGGCAGGAAGCTGGCCAGCAGCACCACGGCGACAAGGGTCAGGGTGAAGTTGTCGGGCAGGAATCTTGGGCGCGTCATGGTTTGTTCATCCGGGGGTTGCCAGTATGTGGAAGCGACTCTAACGTGACTGGCAATTACCGACTAACGCCGAAGAGCCGCAAGATGCCGCCAAAAGGACACGACAAAAGCGTCAGACGTAGCATTCCCGGGCTGCCAAGCCTGCCGCGCCCGCTGTATGGGCGCACCGAATCACTGCCCAATCGCGCCCTGACCCGTCGCCACAGTCATCCGTGGGTGCAATTGTCTTACGCGATCCAGGGCGTGCTCGAAGTGCAGACCGCCGCCGGTCGTTTCGTCGCCCCGCCAGAGCGGGCCGTGTGGATTCCGGCGGGGGTGCCCCATCGGGTATTCAGTTCGCCGCACACGGAAATGCGCAGCCTGTACATCGATTGCAGCGTGGCGGGTTGGGCGCTGGAGCGTTGTCATGTGCTCGGCGTCAGCGATCTTTTGCGTGAGTTGATCCGGGCCTTCAGTCAGATTCCTGTCGAGTATGACCAGAGCGGCCCTCATGGACGCCTGGCACAGGTGATCCTCGATCAATTGGCCGAAGCCCCGCAAATCGACCTGATGCTGCCACTGCCTCAGGACTTCCGTTTGCGGCAGATTTATCAAAGTCTCGAGCAACATCCGGAACAGCAGACCACACTCAGTCACTGGAGCGAAAAGTTCGGCGTGACCGAGAAAACCCTGAGCCGGCTGTTTCTGCGCGATACCGGCCTGACTTTTCGCGCATGGCGCCAGCGCTTGCGTTTGCTGGGCGCGCTGACGCCACTGGAGCGTGGCGAACGGGTCACCGAAGTGGCTCTGGCCTGCGGTTATGATTCGACATCGGCCTTCATCGCAGCCTTTCGCCAGCAGTTTGGCGAGACGCCCGGAGAATTTTTTCGCTGATTTTTGTCGATATTTATCGAATTAGGACATGCCAATCGACAAACTTCAGGGTAGAGTTTCGCCCATCAAGAATGATTGACGCGTTTCGACGATAACAATGATCAACCACCCTTTAGCGAACCTGTCGGCGGTAACAGCATGATCGAAGTCACTGAAGTCTCCATTGCTCAACTGCGCTCGGCGCTCGAATCCGGCCAGACCACCGCGGTTGAACTGGTCCAGGCCTATCTGGCACGTATCGATGCCTATGACGGCCCGCAAACCGACACCGCCCTGAACGCGGTGATCGTGCGCAACCCAGAAGCCCTGAAGGAAGCCGAGGCGTCCGATGCCCGCCGCGCCAAGGGCGAAACCCTCGGTCCGCTGGACGGCATCCCCTACACCGCCAAGGACAGCTATCTGGTCAAAGGCCTGACCGCTGCGTCCGGCAGCCCGGCGTTCGCCGATCTGGTGGCCCAGCGTGATGCATTCACCATCGAGCGCCTGCGCGCCGGCGGCGCGATCTGCCTGGGCAAGACCAACATGCCGCCGATGGCCAATGGCGGGATGCAGCGCGGGGTCTACGGTCGCGCTGAAAGTCCGTACAACGCCGCTTATCTGACTGCGCCGTTTGCTTCCGGCTCGTCGAACGGTGCCGGCACCGCCACCGCTGCCAGCTTCTCGGCATTCGGTCTGGCGGAAGAAACCTGGTCGAGCGGACGTGGCCCGGCATCCAACAATGGCCTGTGCGCCTACACGCCATCCCGTGGGGTGATCTCGGTGCGCGGCAACTGGCCGCTGACGCCGACCATGGACGTGGTGGTACCCTACGCTCGCACCATGGCCGACCTGCTGGAAGTGCTCGACGTAGTCGTCGCCGAAGACACCGACACCCGTGGCGACCTGTGGCGCCTGCAACCCTGGGTGCCGATCCCGAGCGTCGCCTCGGTGCGCCCTGCTTCCTACCTTGATCTGGCAGTGAAAAGTGATGCTCTGGCTGGCAAACGCCTCGGCGTGCCGCGCATGTACATCAACGCCGACCCTGAGGCCGGCACCAGCGAAGCGCCGGGCATCGGCGGTCCGACCGGGCAACGCATCAACACCCGCGCCTCGGTGATCGACCTGTGGAAACAGGCTCGCCAGGCCCTCGAAGCCGCCGGCGCGGAAGTCATCGAAGTGGATTTCCCGCTGGTCTCCAATTGCGAAGGCGATCGTCCGGGCGCACCGACCGTGTTCAATCGCGGCATCGTTTCCAAAGAGTTCATGCACCACGAACTGTGGGACCTGTCGGCCTGGGCGTTCGATGACTTCCTGCGCGCTAACGGTGACCCGAAACTCAATCGACTGGCGGACGTCGACGGCCCGAAAATCTTCCCGCACGACCCGGGCACCCTGCCCAACCGTGAAGGCGACCTCGCCGCCGGCATGGATGAGTACGTCCGCATGGCCGAGCGCGGCATCACGCCGTGGGATCAGATTCCGACCCTGCCGGACGGTCTGCGCGGTCTGGAGAAGACCCGCAAGCTCGACCTCGAAGACTGGATGGACCGCCTCGGCCTCGACGCCGTGCTGTTCCCGACCAACGCCGACGTGGGCCCGGCGGATGCCGACGTCAACCCGGACTCGGCGGACATCGCCTGGAGCAACGGCATCTGGGTCGCCAACGGCAACCTCGCGATCCGCCACCTCGGGGTGCCGACCGTTACCGTGCCGATGGGCGTGATGGCCGATATCGGTATGCCGGTGGGGCTGACGTTTGCCGGTCGCGCCTATGACGATTCGACGTTGCTGCGTCTGGCAGCAGCGTTCGAAGCGACCGGGTCGAAACGTCTGGTGCCGCCACGTACACCAGCCCTGGCCGCAGGCAAGTAAATGCAAAACGGCGGGATCAATTGATCCCGCCGTTTTTTTATCGCTCTGCCAGTTCTTCCAGCAAATCCGCCGAAGGCACGAAGAACAGACTGCCGGTGACCGCCGTGCTGAAGTCCAGCAATCGATCGTAATTGCCGGGCGGTTTGCCGACGAACATGTTTTCCAGCATCTGCTCCAGCGGCTCGGGCGAACGCGCGTAACCGATGAAGTAAGTGCCGAATTCACCTGCGCCGGGCCGACCGAACGGCATGTTGTCGCGCAGTATTTTCACCTCTTCGCCGTCCTTGGTGATGGTCGTCAACGCACTGTGGGAGTTGCTCGGTTTGACCGAATCATCCAGCTCGATATCGGACAGCTTGGTGCGCCCGATCACCCGTTCCTGCGCTTCGACCGGCAAGTCGTTCCACGCCTTCATGTTGTGCAGATACTTCTGCACCAGCACATAACTGCCGCCGCTGAACGTCTGATCTTCATCGCCTACGAGGGTGAAATGCTCGGCTTTGCGACCGACCGGATTTTCCGTGCCGTCGACGAAACCGATGATGCTGCGCATGTCGAAATAGCGGAAACCCTGCACTTCGTCGGTCACCGTCACGGCGCCGTCCAGCGCTGACATCAACTGCGTGGCCAGTTCGAAACACAGGTCCATCTGATCGGCGCGAATGTGCAGCAGCAGGTCGCCCGGCGTAGAAACGGCGCGCCGCCCTTCTACGCCGAATTCGCGAAAGTCATGCAGGGACGCCGGTCGCGGACTGCCGAACAGACGATCCCAGGCGCTGGAAGAAAACCCGCAGACGCAGGACAAGTTGCCCGAGGGCACGCGCTTGCCGACCGAGCGTGTCAGGCCTGCGATATCGGCGCACCAGCCGCGGACTTTTTCGGCCGCCTCGGCTTCGGCGTTAAGGGTCGCCACGATAAAGATCGCAGCGCTGGTGATCGGGCTGCAGACGGCTTGAGGATCTGGCGTGTCGATGATCGTAGCTCCCTGAGTGGTGGACTGACTCGACAGCGAGGTTAGCAAAGAAGTGTCGAATGAAGTATTACCCGTGCGCTGCACGTGGCGATCGACACTTCGGTATTCACGAACAATACCCACGAAATAAACGATTTTTCTTCGTCGGAATTCTCCTACTAGCATGGCCCCGTCTACCCCGAAAAACATAAAGACAGGGAGAACGACATGCACCCCATCAACATCGGCGAACCCTGGATGTGGGCCGCCTTCATCGTTTTTGTTCTCGCCATGCTGGCCGTTGACCTGTTTGTCTTCGGCGGGCGCAAGGCGCATCGGGTCTCGGTGCGCGAAGCCTCATCCTGGGTGATTGCGTGGTGCATGCTGGCGCTGGCCTTCGCCGGGCTGCTCTGGTGGTATCTGAACGGCGAGTTCGGGCCCGAAATCGCCCAGCGCAAGACCCTGGAATTCCTCACCGGTTATTTGATCGAGCAATCGCTGTCGATCGACAACATGTTCGTGTTCGTGATGATCTTCGGCTACTTCGCTGTGCCGCCGGAGTTGCAGCGCCGGGTGCTGCTGTACGGCGTACTCGGGGCGATCGTGATGCGCGCGGCGATGATCTTTGCCGGGGTGTGGCTGGTGTCGCAGTTCACCTGGCTGCTGTATGTGTTCGGCGTGTTCCTGATCATCACCGGGATCAAAATGCTGGTGTTCGCCGAACAACAACCGGACCTCGATAACAATCCGCTTCTGCGCTGGGTGCGCGGGCATCTGCGAGTCACCAACGGCTTTCACGGCGAGCGCTTTTTCGTGCTGCAGAACGGCGTGCGCTGGGCCACGCCGATGTTTCTGGTGCTGGTACTGATCGAGGCCAGCGACCTGATGTTCGCGGTGGACAGCATCCCGGCGATTTTCGCGGTGACGACCGATCCGTTCATCATTTTCACCTCGAACATCTTCGCGATCATGGGCCTGCGAGCGTTGTACTTTCTGCTGGCGGACATGGCCGACCGCTTTCATCTGCTCAAGTACGGACTGGCGCTGGTGTTGGTGTTCATCGGCGGGAAGATGACGGCGATGCCGTGGTTTCACATGCCGGTGGAGTGGTCGCTGGCGATTGTCGGCGGGCTGATTCTGGCGTCCGTGGTGCTGAGTCTGGTGCTGACGAAGGACAAGTCGCCAGAAAAAGAACGGCAGAGTCAGTGACTTGAATACAAAACCTGTGGGAGCGAGCCAGCTCGCGATGGCGTCATGTCAGCCAACTGATATGTTGAATGACACAACGCTATCGCGAGCAGGCTCGCTTCCACATTTTTAAATCTGGATTATTTATCGGACTTGATACTGGTCCAAACCCGCGTCCGCACCCGCTCCAGTTTCTGCGGCAATGGCTGCACCACATACAGCGTCTTCAGCGCTTCGCTGGTCGGCGTCAGGTTCGGGTTGCCGGTGATTTCCTTGTTGATCAGCGGCAGCGAATCCTTGTTGGCATTCGGGTAGCCGAGGAAGTCGCTGATCGAAGCGATGACCTTCGGATCGAGCAGGTTATTGAGGAATTCATGGGCCTCTTCAACGTTCTTCGCGCTCTTCGGAATGGCGAAGGTGTCGAACCAGATCGGCGCGCCTTCCCTCGGCAGGCGCCAGTCGACCACCACGCCGTTCTTCGCCTCTTTGGCACGGTTGCCGAACTGGTAGAAGCTGCCGGAATAACCGATGGCCACGCAGATGTCGCCGTTGGCGATATCGGTCATGTACTTGGCCGAGTTGAAGTAGGTGACGTAGGGGCGAACCTTGAGCATCAGGTCCTTGGCTTTCTCATAGTCGGCCGGGTTCTGGCTGTTCGGGTCGAGCCCCAGATAATGCAGGGCCAGCGGGAGGATTTCCGACGGCGAATCGAGCATCGCCACGCCGCAGGATTTGAGTTTTTCCATGTTCTCGGGTTTGAACACCAGATCCCAACTGTCCACCGGCGCACTCTCGCCCAGCGCAGCCTTGACCTTGGCCGGGTTGAACCCGATCAGCACCGTGCCGACCATGTACGGCACGCCGTACTGATTGCCGGGGTCATTGGAATCGAGCAACTTGAGCAGCGCCGGATCCTGGTGACTCCAGTTCGGCAGCTTGGACTTGTCGAGTTTCTGGAACACGCCGGCTTTGATCTGGGTATCGAGGAACTGGTTCGACGGCACCACCAGGTCGTAGCCGGAGTTGCCGGTCAGCAGCTTGGCTTCGAGGGATTCGTTGGTGTCGAAGGTGTCCCAGGTCACTTTGATGTTGCTTTTGGCGGCGAAATCCTTGGGCACCGACGGCAGGATGTAGTCCGCCCAGTTGTACACCCGCAGCTCGCGCTGTTCGGCCTGGACGGCGCTGGCCAGCAGCGTCAGCCCGAAAACAGTAGCGCCCAGAATGCGTTTCATCGTGACCATGTTGTGTTTCCCCGAATGCAGCGTGAGTCGATGGTTTTTATGTTCTGTACACGGCAGCGGCTGTCAGGTCAGCCAAGGGCAAGGAAGGTGCAGCGTCTTGTTGTGGCTTCGATTCTTGCCGACAAGCGCACAAGGCGCACAGTAGCCGATTGGCCAAAAGGGGATCGATATGGCCAATTTGCGTGACCGTCAGAATACTGAAACGACAATGCCCGGCGAGTGGCCGGGCATTGTTTGAACAGACGGCGAACGGTCAGTCAGTAAAACCCAACTTTGCCGCCCTGCTCTGCTGCGTCTGCCCGCGCGTCGCCAGGCAGTAATACAACGGGCACGTCACGATCAGGCCGACCAGCCACGACAGGTCCGCGCCTTCCACCAGATTGGCGTATGGCCCGACATACAACGATGTGTTGGCAAACGGCAGCTGCACGATGATGCCGATGAAATAGGCAATGATTGCGTGCAGATTGAAACGCCCGTAGATCCCGCCATCGGCGCGGAAGATCGAGGCGATGTCGTAGCTGCCGCGCTTGATCAGGTAGAAGTCGATCAGGTTGATCGACGCCCACGGCACCAACACCAGCAGCAGCGCCAGAATCAGGCCGATGAACTCGGAAATGAAATCCGCCGAAGCCCCCAGCGCCACCACACAGCAACCCGCCAGCACGACGCTCGACAGGATCACTCGCACCTTGATGCTCGGCGTCCATTGGCTGGCGAAGGTCTGGATCGAGGTGATGATCGACAGCACCGCGCCATACAGATTCAGCGCGTTGTGGCTGATGATGTTGAGCAGGAACAGCACCATCAGAATCGGCCCCAGCCAACCGGTGGACTGCTTGACCGCCGCCATCGCCTCGGTGCCCTCGGGTGTCGCCAGCACCGCCACCGCGCCGAAGGTGAACGACAGAATCGTGCCCAGCGTGGCGCCCAGATAGGTCGCGATAAATGGCTTGCTGATACCGATGTCTGCCGGCAGGTAGCGGGAATAGTCCGAGACGTACGGCGAGAAACTGATCTGCCAGATGATCCCCAGCGACACCGTTGCCAGCCACCCGGACAGATTGAAGCTGCCACGGGTAAAGAAGTCCGCCGGCAACTCATGGGCAAAGATGTAGATGAAGCCGGCCAGCAACGCACTGCCCATCACCCAGGTGCCGATGCGATTGAGCGTATGTATGAAGTTGTAGCCGATCACGCCGATGGCCGTGGCACTGAGGGCACCGATCAGGATGCTCAGCGGTGCCGGCACCGACGGCGCAATGCCGACGATGGATTTGCCGGCGAGCACGATGTTGGAAATGAAGAAACCGATGTAGATGATTGCGGCGAAAAACACGATCAGCAGCGCACCGTAACGCCCGAACTGACCACGACTCTGCACCATCTGCGGAATTCCCATGCGCGGGCCTTGCGCCGATGCCAGGGCAATCACCACCCCGCCGATCATGTGCCCCAGCGCAATCGCCAGCAGCCCCCAGAACAGGTCGAGATGAAACACCTGGACCACCATGGCGCCGGTGACGATGGGCAGTGGCGCAATGTTGGTGCTGAACCAAAGGGTGAATAGGTCGCGGGCCTTCCCGTGGCGTTCCGCGAGTGGGACGTAGTCGACCGTGTGATTCTCGATCAACGGATCTTGCCGGGACATCTGGGACATATATGAACTCGATTGGGTCTGTTCTTATCGTTGTATGAAGCCAAACCGGGGGCGCTTCGGGGCGGCCCCTCAGATGAACACCATATTATGGTATTCCAACATTTTCACAAGACTGATCCGCTGTTTACGGCGGCAACTGATCCGGCATCCTCCCCGATAGCCAGGCTTTGCGGCTAGACGAAAGCCCCGTAAATGTTGAGTTTCCGACGAATGCACCACGTTTATCGTTTCACCAAAAAAGCGCTTGCAATCGATGTATTACGGTATACCATCAGACCCACAAACGAATAAAAACACGCTTCACCGCACTCGAGGATTGACCAATGATCGATGCTGCCGTCTACAAACAAGTCATGGGCTCGTTCCCGTCCGGCGTCACCGTCATCACCACGCTTGATGACGACGGCCAGATCGTCGGCCTCACCGCCAGCGCATTCAGTTCGCTGTCGATGGACCCGGCCCTGGTGCTGTTCTGCCCCAACTACAGCTCCGACTCCTATCCCGTCCTGATCAAGAACAAACGCTTTGCCATTCACGTCCTGTCCGGCGGACAACAGAGCGAAGCCTACGCGTTCGCCCGCAAAGGCAAGGACAAGGCCCAGGGCATCGAGTGGACACTGAGCGAACTGGGCAACCCGATCCTGGCCAACGCGACAGCTATCATCGAATGTGAGCTGTGGCGCGAATACGAAGGTGGCGACCACGCGATCATGGTCGGCGCGGTGAAAAACCTCATCGTTCCTCAGCAGGACACCGGCCCACTGGTGTATTGCCACGGCAAGATGGGCGCCCTGCCCGCCTTCGCCTGACCCACACGTTTGCATTTAAACAGGCCTGCATGCGACCGGCCGACCACAAGAGATTCGAGGTAGCGTCATGAAATTTTCCCTGTTCGTACACATGGAACGCTGGGACGAAAGCGTCAGCCACCGTCAACTGTTCGAAGACCTGACCGAACTGACGTTGATGGCCGAGGCCGGCGGTTTCAGCACCGTGTGGATCGGCGAACACCACGCCATGGAATACACCATCTCGCCGAGTCCGATGCCGCTGCTGGCCTACCTCGCCGCCAAGACCACCACCATTCACCTCGGCGCCGGCACCATCATCGCGCCGTTCTGGCACCCGCTGCGGGTCGCCGGTGAATGCGCCCTGCTTGACGTCATCAGCAACGGCCGGATGGAAGTCGGCCTGGCCCGTGGCGCCTATCAGGTGGAATTCGACCGCATGGCCGGCGGCATGCCTGCTTCCAGCGGCGGCCAGGCGCTACGGGAAATGGTCCCGGTGGTCCGCGCCCTGTGGCAAGGCGACTACGCCCACAATGGCGACATCTGGAAATTCCCCACGTCGACCAGCGTGCCGAAACCGATCCAGCAGCCGAACCCGCCAATGTGGATCGCCGCCCGCGACCCGGACTCCCACAACTTCGCCGTAGCCAATGGCTGCAACGTGATGGTCACGCCGCTGATGAAGGGCGACGAAGAAGTCCTCGACCTGAAAAACAAATTCCAGACCGCGCTGGACAACAACCCCGACGTGCCGCGTCCGCAATTGATGGTGCTGCGCCATACCCACGTGCATTCAGTGGATGACCCGGAAGGCTGGAAGGTAGGCGCCAAGGCGATTTCACGTTTCTACCGCACCTTCGATGCGTGGTTCGGCAACAAGGAAGTACCGGTGAACGGCTTCCTCGCCCCGAGCCCGGAAGAGAAATTTGCCGGACGGCCGGAGTTTGAGCTGGAGAGCCTGCACAAGACGGCGATGATCGGTACGCCGGAAGAGATCATTCCGCGGATCAAGTATTACCAGGAACTGGGGGTGGATGAGTTCAGTTTCTGGTGCGACAACAGCTTGCCGCATGCGGAGAAGAAGAAGTCGTTGGAG
The DNA here is from genome assembly GCF_003576265.1 of Pseudomonas sp. 91RF. NCBI lineage: Bacteria > Pseudomonadati > Pseudomonadota > Gammaproteobacteria > Pseudomonadales > Pseudomonadaceae > Pseudomonas > Pseudomonas sp. 91RF. Next base: position 2,809 of record NZ_QWFC01000008.1, on the reverse strand, counting down.
TTGTTTATCAAGCATGTGGTGCCGGTGTTCAGATAAACCTGCTGCCTGGCAAATGAAAACGCCCCGATAAATTCGGGGCGTTTTCATTTCTCATTTCAGCGCAAAGTCAGCGAATCAACTCTTCACAGGAATACGCTGCTCGGGCAGCGTAACGTCGTAGACGCGCTGCTCGCAACCGTCACCAACAAACTCAAACTCCACCAGATACGTTTTGCCGCGCTCTGGCGTAAACGAATTGCTCACTGGCCCGCAGGTATGGACAACCCCGGTACGAGGGCCACTCGCATAGCCTGAGACTTCAATTGCCTTATCGGCATCGGCCTGGGTTTCCAGTTGCGGGAAGCGCTTGGCCACCGCGCTGTTGCCCACTTCGTTGAGCTTGGCAATCCAGCCGAACACCTGGCCTCGCCCCGAATCCACGACGGTACCCAGCAATTCCATGCGGCGGTCGGGATCGTCTGCCCGACGGATTGAAAACTCCACCGGAATCGTCGACCCCGTCGCTTTCATCACCACCTTGGCGTGCTGCGCATCGACTGCCACCGTACTCTGGTGCAGTTGGACTCCGTCTTTCAGCAGGCTGGGAGAAGAATCCCGAACGTTGGAATGGCAACCTGCAAGCGCGATTGCCAAGGTCAGAGTGACGAGTGCAGGTTTGTTCACGTATGAATCTTCCCTAATGAGCGCAACAAGACGGAGGTGATATCAAATATTGGCGCGATACTAGATGGCCACTATTTAGGCGTCAATCACTCGATTCGGTAAAAAGGCAAAATGCAAAAAAAGGACAGATTCATTAAATTAAACAAATTCGCCCCCTTCCTCCACTAGAGCCAATCAAACTCTATCGAGTCAAGAATTTTTTGGAGTTTAATGGGATCTGCCCCTCCCCCAAAAAAGTACTCATTCCCACCAAAGTCTTTTAAATCGTCTGGAGTACCTTTCCAATAAAGTACAAAAAACTTCTCATCCAATACATCTTCTAAAGCTCCGCCATCTTGAAATGTCGAAACTCTAATGTACGGTCCATAAATCTCGTCGACGCAAACTAATATCCGCTCACCGGTTTTCGAGTCAATCATCTCTTAAGTCCCACTTAAAGCTGTCGCCCCTTCCAACCCGAAGCGCAGACCTTGGAGTAGTTTTTTGGGGATCTCTCAGAATCTGCCCCCCTTCTCTCACTTACTCTTTGACCCCACTCAAAAGTTGCTTCACTAAGATTGGCGCCCCAATAGATACAACCCCCCTCTCAGGATCATCAAACTCACCCACCATTTTAAACAGCAGACCTTTCACTTCACAGATCAAGCGGTAAAAATCCAAATCCTCACTTGCAATTCCAGACCAAGGCATAGATAAAGCAATATCGGCCCCTGCATCGCTAGGCAGCGCAACCATATAACAACGGTATCCAGCCAAAACCGTATCAACGACGCTTCGAACTGGCAACTCTGACAATCGTAGAGCACCGTAGAACTTTAATTTCCCATCTGCTTCTACCGTAACATCTTTCAAATCAGTCGCTTTAGGTATTTCAACCCCCTGCAACTTCAGTGCCCCCCACAACCCTCGATAGCGGATAATTCTCGTGTCTGACTGCCATGCGGAGCTACCAACCAGTAGCCAAACCTCATACGCCGGCAACGACTTTTCAATAACATTAGCAATAAACTCTAATACAAAAACAAAAGACTCACTCGATGTGCTTTCGACCAAAAAACTCGCAGCAGATAGCACATCTTTGACCTTCGCACTTTCTGATCGAATATTAATCACTTCGTTATCAACAGAGATATCTGGTGTACTAAAAATTTTAACTTCAGTAGTCATAGTGATTTCCAGAGTCGTCATTGAAATGAGGGCCTCGATTTTGAGGGTCTCCAGCGCCGTAGTCATGCCCCCCGCGTCATCACGAACTCTTACTGTCCGCGCACCACTAACAAAAGGGGACAGGTTTATTAAATATTATAAACCTGCCCCTTATTCTTCGACTTACCAAAACCAGCCAATCGAGGGTTTCTTATTCTTCCCTCTCGCGCTCAATATCCAACGGCAAAATTGTGTTAAGCGCATTCATCGAGGATTGAAAAATACAATACCTCACTTGACTTGGGAGATCCGAAAACTGTAAAGGAATGAAAGGCTTAGCTATCAGCTTATATCTTCTATCATTAGAAACATCATAACTAAAGATGCCTCTACCAGCCATTTCAAAAAATGATTTCAAATAATTCTTACGCTGTATATCGCCATTAAACCCTGGGAGATTTTTTTCAACAAATTCAACACCACAACCAGCAGATCTTGAAAAAATATAATCATATATTTCTTCATAGGCTGAAATTGATTGCCTTACAAAATCCGGAACAAAACCGCGCCCACCTGTCGCGAAATGCATTATCGTTCCGTCCAGACACGACGCAAACCAGTCCAAATCATGGAGTTCCAAAAAATCTTGATCCATCTCCATCATTCTTCTCCGAACATGTTGATGCAGTTTTGACAACGAGGAACGACCTCACCGGTTCTAGGCCTAATTGCGGATGTAAATTTTATATCCTTAAGCTTTAGATGCGAATTATTCAGAAGCAGCTCGTTTGCTGCTCTGAACTCTGAAAAAGGGGACAAATTTATTAAATATAATAAATCTGAGAATCATCTGGCCGGCCTCCCCACCTCACGGAGGTGGCGCAAAATTCAAGGTGCGAACTTAGTCTTTTGCGTAGGAGGCCGTGATGAAATTCTGTGGCATAGACCTGCATTCGAACAACAGTGTTGTGGTGGTTACCGACGAAACGGATCGAGTATT